>NZ_JAEPKU010000198.1 GCF_016652235.1 Dysgonomonas sp. Marseille-P4677 | reverse complement strand
GCTTTAAAGTGTGTGTATGTCTTAGTTAAGCCTCATTTCTTAGAAAGAGGATTTAGGATATATGCGTATTTTATTTATTTTGAATGAAATAGAAATAATATAAGTAAATAACAAAAAGTAAAATCTAAAATGCAAAACAAAGGATTTGTAATTACATTTTCCATTCTGCTGACATTGGTTTGTCTATTTTACTTGTCTTTTACATTCGTAACCAGAAGTTATGATAAAAAGGCGGAAGAATATGCGACAAGCTTTGCTTTAGCTAATGCAAAAGGTGATCAATTGCTACAAGATGAGTTGTATAACAAACAATACACTCACTACCTTGATTCTATGTCTACAGAAAAAGTTTGGATGACTTTTTCTTGGCTAGGTGCAAAAGATTTGGGATATACCCTTAAAGATTGCCGTGAAAAAGAAATAGGATTAGGACTAGACCTTAAAGGAGGTATGAGTGTAATCGTAGAAGTAGACGCTAGTGCCGTATTACGTTCGTTAGGTGACCCTGACAATGAAGCGTTTAATGCCGCATTGAAAGAAGCTTCTGACGAGAACCGTAAAGGTAGCAACCGCGACTATATTACTATATTCGTAGAAAAGTTCAGAAATGCAAACGGTAACGATAAGTTAGCCGGTGTATTTAGTACTAAAATGAGAGATCAGTTTGGAGCTACGGATAAAGATGATAAGGTGGTTGCAGCTTTAAGGGCTGAATTGCAAAGTGTGGCAGATAACTCGTTCAATGTACTCCGTACACGTATCGACCGTTTTGGGGTTGTTGCTCCAAATATCCAAAAGCTGGATAATCGTGCCGAGCGTATAATGATTGAATTACCGGGTATTAAAGAGCCTGAACGTGTGAGGAAATTACTACAAGGTAGCGCAAATCTGGAATTTTGGAAAACATATAATATTGGGGAAATACAAGGTTATTTGAATGTCCTTAACGAACGTTCGAGAGAAGCTTTGTTATCTCAGACTACAGTAGACTCTACAAGTGTTGCTTCTGATTCATTACAATCTACAGATGTGAAAAGTCTAGGCTTTACAAAACCTTTTATGGAAAACTTTATCCATGGAGGTATGGGAGCTGTTGTAGGTGTTGTTAATAAAAATGATACAGCAGCTGTAAACGCTATTCTATATAAATATAGAGATACTTACCCTACTGATTTGAATTTTGCTTGGGGCTTTAAGGCTGAAGACGTAAGAGAAACCCAAATTACATTATATGCTCTTCGCGGAGATGGAATTAAAAAAGGTCCGGCTCTTGATGGTGAAGTTGTAATTTCAGCTAAGGCTGATCAATCTCAACGTAGCGCAGCATGGGAAGTTGATATGCAAATGAACTCTTTGGGAACTCAGCGTTGGGCTGCGATTACCGGTGCAGAGAAAGGACGTAGTATTGCTATCGTTCTTGATGGTTCTGTATATTCGGCACCAAATGTAAATGACCGTATCGAAGGCGGACGTTCTCAGATTACAGGTAACTTTACTCCTGAAGATGCGAAAGACTTAGAGAACGTATTGAAGTCGGGTAAAATGAAAGCCGGTGTACATATTGTACAGGAAGACATAGTAGGTCCGTCTTTGGGACAAGAAGCCATTCAGGCAGGTATTATTTCTTTCTTGTTGGCGTTAGTTTTACTGATGACATATATTTGTCTGGTATATGGTTTTATTCCGGGACTGATAGCCAATGTTGCTGTACTTGTCAATCTCTTCTTTACAGTGGGGATTCTCGCGGCCTTCGGAGCGGTAATGACACTGCCGGGTATAACGGGGCTTGTATTGGCATTGGCACTCGCTGTAGATGCTAACGTACTCGTTTACGAGCGTACAAAAGAAGAGCTTCGTGCAGGTAAGAATGTTAAGGTGGCTATTGTAGATGGTTATAAGCATGCTTTCTCGGCTATCTTTGACGGTCACGCATCTCAGGTTATTACAGCTATTATTCTTGCATATTTTGGTACAGGACCTATTCAAGGTTTTGCTACAACATTGATTATAGGTATTATAGCTTCATTCATAACAAACGTCTTCCTTACTCGTATATTCTATGAATATATGCTTGATAAAGGACATCTAAGAACTCTTACATTTACAACAGCTATCTCAAGAAAGTTATTTGTTGATACAAAAATCAACTTCTTGGGTATGACTAAGAAAATCGTAATTTTCTCTACTGTTCTTATATTAGCGGGAGTAGCATCTTTATTCATTAATGGATTAAATGGTGGTATTGACTTTACAGGTGGACGTAACTATTTAGTACGCTTCGATAAGAATGTAAATGCAGATGCTGTTGAAAAGGCTTTAATGCCGGAATTCCAAGGCTCTACAGTATTGGTATTAACCAGTGGTTCTGCAAGCCAATCTTCGACTACAAGCCAGGTTCGTATTACAACTAACTATAAGATTGAGGAAGCAACAGATGAAGTAGAAGCTGAGATCAGAACCAAAATGACAAAAGCTCTTGCCGCTGAAGGCTTTATTGAAAACGGAAAAACAATAGATAATTATGTGCAAAGTTCTCAGCGTGTAGGTCCGAGTGTTGCCGATGACTTGAAGACAGCTGCAACAATCGCTGTATTGATAGCTGTAGTTTGTATGGCTTTATACATCTTACTTCGTTTCCGAGATATTGCATTCTCTGTAGGTACATTTATAGCTGTAGCTCACGATGCTGTTATGGTTATTATTCTCTATTCGTTACTGTATAAGATAATGCCGTTCTCTATGGAGATTGACCAATCGTTCATTGCTGCGGTACTTACAGTAGTAGGATACTCTATTAATGATAAGGTTGTAATCTTCGACCGTATACGTGAGATCAGAAATATGTATCCAAAACGTAATATTACAGATACTATTAACGAAGCGTTGAACTCTACATTAGGGCGTACAATCAATACATCATTGAGTACATTGATTGTTATTCTTTGTATCTTCATCTTGGGTGGTGATACTATTCGTAGCTTCACATTCGCTATCTTTATTGGTATTATTATAGGTACATATTCATCAGTATTTGTAGCTACGCCTATTGCATGGACTATCTTTAAGAAAGAACACGCTAAAAAAGCTGTTGAAGCAAAATGAGTTAAATAAAACTTAAACTCTAAATATTGGAGCGGCTGGTCATGATTATGATCAGCCGCTCTTCTTTTATGATGAAGATATGATGTATAAAAAAGGGTTGCTAATTCAATAGCAACCCTTCTCTTATTTATCTTTATAATAATCGAATATTAGAATGGTACAAAGTCATTTCCGCTCCCCTGCATAGGCTGGAAATCAGTTGCTGGAGGTGTCCCTGAAGAAGTACCTGCATTGATTTTTGAACTAAAGTTTTGGCCTGCTCCAAAATTATAATCATCATCTACATTTTGGAAACGAGCAAATTCACTTTTAAATCTCAATAGCACATCTCCTGTAGCACCATTACGATGCTTTGCGATAATGATTTCAGCTAAGCCAATAAGAGAGTTACCCTTGTCATCTTCAAGTATTTTGTAGTACTCGGGGCGGTGGATAAAACAAACCATATCGGCATCCTGCTCAATAGCACCCGATTCACGGAGGTCAGATAGCTGTGGGCGCTTACCTTCTGCGCCTGCACGTCCTTCCACACCACGGTTAAGCTGCGATAGGGCTATAATAGGGATATTTAATTCTTTAGCCAGACCTTTTAATGATCTGGAAATCATACTTACCTCTTGTTCACGGCTACCATATTGCATTCCACTCGCATTCATCAACTGTAGGTAGTCAATGATAATCATTTTTACTCCATGCTCACGAACCAAGCGGCGAGCTTTGGTTCTTAACTCGAAAACGGATAAACTAGGTGTATCATCGATATATAAAGGAGCATCATATAGTTCTTTAATTTTGAAGTCTAGTTGTTCCCATTCATACGGTAATAATTGACCATTTTTAATTTTCTCACCCGGTATTTCACAGGTGTTTACAATCAGACGGTTAACCAACTGTACATTCGACATCTCGAGAGAGAATAACGCTATCGGATAATTGAATGCCACCGACATATTTTTAGCCATCGAGAGAACGAAAGCTGTTTTTCCCATCGCAGGACGAGCTGCTATAATTACAAGGTCGGAATTTTGCCAACCAGAAGTGATTTTATCAAGCGCATCAAATCCTGTTTGCAAACCACTGAGTCCTTCAGGGCGGTTTGCGGCTATTTCAAGGAGGTTTAATGCCTCCTTGATTACTGGGTTGATTTGTGTTACATCTTTTTTTACATTGCCCTGGGATATCTCGAAAAGCTTGCTTTCGGCCTCCTGCATCAGATCATCCACATCTGATGTTTCGTCGAAGGCTTTATTAGTAATTGTTGAAGAAAACGCAATTAATTCTCTGGCTAGATATTTTTGTGCAATAATACGTGCATGAAATTCTATATGAGCGGCAGAAGCTACCTTTTCGGTCAACTGTGCAATATATAACGGCCCGCCCACAGTCTCAAGTTCGCCTTCTTTTTTTAGTTGTTCCACAACTGTTAGCATATCGATAGGGGCCTGTGTAACAGCTAGGTTTACTATTGCTCTATATATGATCTGATGTATATTGTCGTAGAAACTATCAGGTTTCAATATATCACTAACGAGCGAATATGCATCTTTTTCGAGCATAAGCGCTCCAAGAATAGCCTCTTCTAGTTCTCTGGCCTGAGGTTGTATCTTACCTATATCAGGCAACAGATTATTTTCTTTTGGTTTCCTTTTTCCTTGATATTTGTTGTTTCCCTCGGCCATATTCTTTCTTATTCCTAAATTTTTATTCAAAGATAAAAGAAATAATGTTTATTGACTAGTTAAGTTATGAACAGATATTGTTAATAACTTTAGATA
>NZ_JAEPKU010000197.1 GCF_016652235.1 Dysgonomonas sp. Marseille-P4677 | reverse complement strand
TTTTAACATTTAAGAATATGAAGAAAGCATTATTATTTTTGTTTGCTATCTTACTCACATTTGCATCATGTTCAGATGAAGATAAACCGGAAAATATATTAAATGGATCTATATGGACTCAAGATATTGGAGATAAAAGCCACTGGTTCTTTTTTATATATGATAAAGATTTTAGAGATAAAGGAGCTGTAAGTTATGTTGAAACAGGATTAGGAGATGATCCCTATAATTATATAATTAAGTCTGTAGGCTATTTCGAAATTGATAAAAATAATGATATTAAAATATATAATATTACAGACGAAAGAGATCCCGATACAGGATATCCGAAAATAAATATGTTGTTTACGGGATACCTGAAAGACAATAAAATTTATCTTGAAGGGGATGGTATTAACGGAGAAGGACAAATATTTGAACTCACTCAGTATATTTATCCTAAACAATAATCACCTACTAAATCAATTAATTCAAGATAATTATGAATAAAAAATTGATATTCACAGATAGAAATGCCTTCAGAAAATGGCTTGAAAAGTATGGAAAAGAAAGTGATGGAGTATGGTTGCTATTGCGTAAAAAAGGAGAACCTGTCACACTTTCTGCCAATGACGCATTAGAAGAAGCTCTTTGTTATGGATGGATCGACGGACAAATGCAATCTATAGATGAAAATGTGTATAAAAAATATTTTGCCCGTAGAAAAACTACAAGTAATTGGTCAGAAAAAAATAAAGAATTAGCTAAAAACCTTATAGAGCGTGGATTAATGACCCCGCAAGGATTAGAGGCAATAGAATGTGCTAAAAAAAACGGCTTATGGGATAATTCTAAACGTATCATTATCAACAATGAGCAAATAGAATTATTTAAACAAATAGTAAAACCATATGAACTTGCTTATACTAATTTGATAGCAATGTCTCATTCTATACAACGCACATATACGGGATTTTATCTTGATGCTAAATCCGACAAAACTCGTCAAATCCGTCTTGAAAAGATTATAGACAGGCTCAATAAAAATTTGAAACCAATGTAAAACAAAATTCATCAAATAAAATAGAGATACAGTATATATCATCAATCAATTTGAATATTATGCTATTGAAAATAAAATTACTTACAATCCTTTTACTATTTATCCGACTTACGAGCTATTCTCAATCCGAAACTAATATAATAGAAGTTTCTGATGATATTAAAATAGTTAAATTATCTGATAACGCATATCTTCACATTTCTTTTTTACAAACAGAAAATTGGGGAAAAGTAGGTGCAAATGGCCTATTGCTAGTAAAAAACGATAAGGCCTTGATGATAGACACTTCATGGAATGATGAACTTACTAAAGAATTATGTAATTGGACAAAAGATTCACTTAATACAACTGTTACAACAATTATTCCTACCCATTGGCATGAGGATTGCATGGGTGGTTTAAACTATCTACAATCCATAGGTGTGACTTCTTATGCTAATCAAAAAACTATTGATATAGCCAAAGAAAAAGGTTTGCCAGTACCGCAACACGGTTTTTCAAATTCCCTAATGATAGATTTCGAGAGTATTCCCGTAGAATGCTATTATTTTGGAGCTGCACATACTATTGATGTAATTGCTGTATGGTTGCCGACTGAGAAGATTTTATTTGCCGGGGATATTGCAAAAGACATTAATTCCACTACTTTAGGCAATACTGCCGATGCCGATATAAACGCATGGTCAGGTACTTTACGAAAAGTCATTGAGAAATTTACGAACGCTGAAATAGTTATTGCAGGACATGGAGAGATTGGGGATAAAGAATTGCTGATACATACACAAAAACTATTGGATAATAAATAGATAATTGACATGAGAAAATTAACTTATTAATCAATGAAATTTCATATTATGGATTACAATAATCAGAATAACTCTTTCGAGAGTAATAACCAAGACCTAATTAATTTATTAAATGAGTGGGAAGTCAAATTATTAGCTTTGCCCATTGAGGTTATTACACTCCGTAATAACAAACAACAGAGAACTATTAAGCAAATTGTCGGACACCTGATCGATTCAGCATCTAATAACACTCATCGAATAGTTCATCTGCAATATCAGGAAAATCCATTGATATTTCCCGATTATGCACACTTCGGTAATAACGATAGATGGATAGCGATTCAGAATTATCAAACAGAAGAATGGAAAGATTTGGTCGAGTTGTGGAAATATTCTAACAAACATCTTATCCACATAATTCGGAATGTGAATAATGAAAAGCTGAATAATGAATGGATAGACGCATTAGGCAATAGAATTTCATTACAATCTATGATAGTAAGTTACTTATCTCATGTTAAACTCCATCTAAGTGAAATAGAAGAATTGATTAACCAAGAGCATTAATATCCTTATAAAAATAAAACCTCTGAAGTTTATTCAGAGGTTTTAAAATATCTATGAATGCAACGATTACTTCACTACCTTATTTAAAACTGCTTTAGCTGTCTTTTCCATCACTTCATAACCCAAAGCATTCGGATGTACACCATCATCGCCATAAGTGCTTATTAAGGCTCTATTTTCGTCATGCATTACAGCAAAATAGTCTATATAAGCAAATTTATTCTTTTTAGCATACTCTTCTATTCCTTTATTTAAAGCAGCAATTTTATCCGGTACATTCTTAATTTCTTTTCTCCATGGATATTCACCTACAGGCAATACAGAAGAAAGTATAACTTTTATATTATTTGCTTTTGCTAACTCGGCCATCGATTTTATATTGCCAAGCGTAAACTCAGGATCATATGTACCGGTATTCTCAGCTATATCATTCGTACCTATATTTATAACAACAGCTACAGGATGCAAATTTATAACGTCTTGACGGAATCGGGATAATAATTGAGGACTTGTTTGTCCACTAATTCCCCTGCCAATATAATTGTTGGATGAAAAGAAATCAGGTCGCATATTTGCCCATCCTTCAGTAATAGAATTACCAATAAACACTACCCTATTCTCCTTCTTTCCGGGAAGCGGTAATTCACTATTGGCTTTAGCATATTTATTAAGATTAATCAATTCATTAAACTTTTGAGCATTAACAACAAGGCTGAAAACAACCAATAAGATTAGTAAAATAATTTTTTTCATTGCAATTCGGGCATTTTAGATTTAATACTTGTTTATTATTAGAACAAACAAATTTATATATAATACCTAGTAATTTTAGAATGAATTACAAGGTATTTATCTATACTTATATCAAAAATTAAAAGTATATCCTATAGTATATACCAAATTATCTCCATAAGGGCTGTAATCGTCCTGAATAACGTCATATTGGATCATAGCGATAACACCACCATAACGTAATCCTCCTCCAACAAGAAATGAAGGGACAAATTTGTTTTCACTATAATTTATTCCATTTGTTTTTATAGTTTGCCACATACGGCTTATCTCTGGTTGTACAGATAAGACCAGAAAATCGATAGGATAAAAACGACCGAATAAATCGAAACTTAGATAACTGCTAGTCCATTTAGTATTAAAATGACTTTCTTTAAAATATGAATATCCTAAACCTACTCCAGCTGTAAAATATTTTGAAAAATCATAACCAACTTGTGGTGAAATATTTATTGCAGTATAATCACCAAACTGAAGACCTAGGTTGCCCCCTATCGAAAGTTTCGATTTGTCAAATTGAAAACCTGATCCGGTATTACCTTGTTTCTTTAAAGTTTGCGTACCAGAAGTTGCATTGGTTTTCTTCGTCTGATCATATATATTCCCCTGATTATCTATATATATCTGAGAAAAAGAAACAGTATTAATACTTAATAACAAAGTAAATATTAAAAATAACTTTTTCATATATTATCAATTTTGATTTAAAACATCATTAATAGCCTTGGTAATTATAGGTTCCATCACACTATAACCTTCTTCATCAGGATGCAATCCATCGAAGCTGTACCCCTCTTTCATACCTTTATCTTCACTATTTACCATCACAGAATAATAATCTACATATGTATAACCATTATCATTCGCATAAGTTTTAATCTCAGCATTTAGGTCTTTGATTTTCTTAGTTATATTTTTTATATGGCTTTTCCATCCATAGCCATTAGAAGGTAATACAGATGTCAAAATTACTTTTATACCATTTTTATCCGCCAACTGTGCCATCGATTTTATATTATCTAAAGTAAATATTGGATCATATTCTCCAGTATTTTCAGCAATATCGTTGATACCGGCATTTATAACTACCACTTTAGGATGAAGATCTATGGCATCCTGACGAAACCGCAAAAGCAATAAAGGACTTGTTTGCCCTCCTATTCCCCGACATATATAATTATTATCTTTAAAGAACTTATACCTTAAATGTACCCAATTTTCAGTAATAGAATTACCTATAAATACAACTCTGTTTTCTCCCGATTCGGGGCTTTTTATCTGATTATTAGCCCAAGCATAAGCATTTAATTTAAAGATATTTCGGTTTCTTTTATTTTTCACATAATCTATGCCGATATATCCTATTGATACAATATTAATAATCAGAGATAAAACAAAAATTATCCTAAACAAAGACTTCTTATTCATATATTATTTCGATACTAAAATATAATTTATAATTCCTCTATTACATTATCAGAGATTTTGTCAATCTCCTCCCCTCTCCTTTCCTATTTATTAAAACAGAAAAAATTCAATATATACTCTAAGATATAAAATAACTAACTATAATCATAACCGGATTTAAATTTACAGTTATCATCAAATGATATAATATTATTCTTTTTATTTAAAACTTTAAAAAAACTTATTGTGGTTATTATTGCCTGTTAATTCTGTTTATTCTTTTTTGCAAATAATGTTGTGTATTACGTTATTAAAAAATTATTAGTAGATGTTTGTGAGTTATTAAAAGCTATAAAATTACACAAATTATTTATAT
>NZ_JAEPKU010000196.1 GCF_016652235.1 Dysgonomonas sp. Marseille-P4677 | reverse complement strand
GTAATTTCTGTACCTAGGCTGAATGTTGTCGTAGCATCGTACAGAACATTCGTTTTTATTCCCACGTTTTGCCCTGATAAAGAAGCTAATACAGATAGCAAGAGAAGTATATATATGATTCTTTTCATGTTCATTTTATTAATGATTCAATAGGCCGTAACTGTTCCCCAGCTACCACTTACTGTTAAATTATCTATACCTAATAGCGGCAGATTAACAGGTACCGAAACTGTTATATTTTTTAAAGGTGTTAATAAAAGTCCGACTAAAGCGCCTAGTAGCCCACCCAATATATCATCAATATTCGCAATATCGCCAATTTTTACAGAGAGAGTCAAACTATGGTTTCCATCAGTTTGTTGAGTATAGTCTTCGAGCCCAAGAGAAAGTATCGAATAAAGAGCCTGATATCGTCTGTTAGTCTTTTCATTGGTTATTTGTATTGGATCGTTTATATCAACAAATGCCCCTTGTAGTAAAAAGCCATCAATAATCTCATCTACGACTACCCCGGTAATAAGCCCTGTTCCCACAACATTTATTTTACGGACATCATATACTGCATTAAAATTCTTTAGGTTTATATATCTGTTCTGGTTGATGCTCTCTGTATTAAAACCATATTTAAAAGTATGAACTCCTGTATAAAATTCTTTTACATTAAGATCAAAATCTATCGATTTTGGATAATCATTTATCGAGACTACAGCATTTGCCGCATTGAGATTGTTCCATGGGTTGAGTAGTACCCCTAGATATTCTATAAGTGCGGTCTTATCAGAATTACCCAATAGGGCAATACCAATTTGATTTACTAATTGTTGCAAAAACTGTTCATATAGTGCGTCTGTTAAAGGTTGGACCAATGCTGCGACTAAAGAATTTATCAAATCATCAATAGGTATAATAACAAGAGGATCTATAACCCCACGTAGTAAACCTGGTAATATAGCTTGTACAGTTGTTTGTATTATATTTTTATATCCGATCTGTGTTACAATATTATTTACAAGCATATTCAAGGCATCTTGTCCGTCGATAAATACCCTTTCTAGTTTAACAGCCCCGATTATGCGCTGTAATAATATCGAAGGATTAGGTGCTGTATCTGAAAATGTGGTATTAGCCCAATAATATTCTGTATTATTAGAAAATTCAGCTAGAGGCAATATAATTCGCCCATTACTGTATGTATTTTGGTAATCTACCAATACATCTGCATAATTTTGAGAAGAACTGCTAGTGGCATAAGGGAAAAATGTTTTTTCGATATTACCTAAAAATACAACTCTGTAATTGCCTTTTGGTAAGGTATCTTTTACAACAGCCAAAGGCCATAAAGGTGTGCCTTGTGATGGAACTAATATTGTTTTTTCTTTGACATATTCCCCTGTTGATTTATATATAACATATTTGATATGCTGCACTCTTGTATCATATCCACTAATAGCAGCTTTAGTTTGTCCATCGTTAGCAGAAGTTACGAAATTAACTTCAAAATACCCATCAGGTAATTCGGCTTTTGATGGAATATCTTTATCCGGAATATTAAGAATATCCTCAGTCTCCTGTTGTTCGCAGCTTATAAGCAAGATAAACAAGACTGATATTATAAAAAATATTTTTGTTTTCATATCCGTATTTGTTACCTGATTCATTGAATACCATCCCAATTATCATCATCAAGATTTATAGAATAACTTAACGTAAATCCTAAATTGATATTAGAATAATCTCCTGATATTTTTACTACTTGGTTTGGGTAAAAACTAATACTATTGTTTGATGATACTCCTTCCACATCATTTACTTTAAGAAGATATCGTTCTGTAAGAGACCCTAATTTTATATCTAAATAAAATTTTGTCTTATTCACATCGAATGTAGGCAAAAGGTAATGATTGAAACTAACATTTCCTGCAACCGGAATTTGTGTCGAAAAAGTTTTTAGATTATCATTTGCGATCTCAGATTGAATATTTAAATATTCCAGATCAACTAAAAAAACACTTTGTACCAGTTTTTCAGCCACCAGTGTGATAGACGTAACATAAGCAGGAATATTTACTATTTCTAAATTGAGGCCACTCACAGATCTAACCAGGTCGATTTTTAATGTTTTGATTTCTTCCGGCTTAAAATATTCTCCTACTTGTATATCATCATTGTATGATATGCCTATAGCTGTAAAAAAGTCGGAAATAGCAGTTGCGGACTTGGAATAATAGTAAAAGTCATATAGAATATTCGGCGCTAAATATAATAAGTCGAACTTATTATCCAAATTTGGATTATTGATGTCATAATTGTTATTGTTATATCCGATTGCAAATATTTTATACGTAGCACCTTGTGTCAGAGGCAACATTGTCTCATAAGTAGGACTATTATTAAGCTCTACTTGTTTTACATTAGCCTGATCCAGGTTAAAGTTATTATCGTCATTTGTTGAAGCTGTTTCATCTATTTTTTTGAAAGGTAGGATTAGTACCCTGTTTACCGTATGTGGCTGATTTTCTATCGATTTAGTAAGATCTTCGGCAAATCCATTTATTTCTATAGGCACACTAATTGTCTGCTCATCTGCCTGCGCAAAATCTTCATTTTGATTACAGCTAAACAATACAGCGATGATAATACTCCATATCAGATATTTCCATCTGATATATTTGAAAGAAGTATTGCATTTCATGACAATAGGTATTTTACTAGATACAAAGTATTCTAGAAGGTATCTGTCTAAAACACCTTGTATCTAGTATATTTATTATAATATTATTGTATTACCAAAGGATGGATTGTATTCCAAGCAGGATCTATTGTTATAGTAATAACCTGATCTTGAAGCAAATCAATAGCTTCGTCATCGTCTCCAGGGTCTGTTGGGTTTGTGCCTGTTGTGCTATCTGGTTTTTGTTTGACTCCTAATGAATAGAAATGATTTGGTAAGATATTAAAAGTAGTAGATGCTCCTTCGCTGACCTGCCATGTTTTTATTGCGATATTGTTTTCATCATAGAGCCCAAGTGTTAGAATAAGATTATCAATAGGCAACATATAGGCTCCGGCTAGCTGCGAATTGGCCAGCTTTACTACTCCTGCAGGGGTCGTATTGCCTGTATATATACCATCAGTCACAGACTGTGTACTTAGATCTATATTTATGATATCATAACCGATATCGCGGGAAGAGCCAATCCCAGATGCTACAACCACATCTTTATTACCGGCGTTAGTAGTAAGTCGCAGATATCTTACAGTTTGCCCATTCAATATTTGTGGCACATTTTTGAAATATCCTAATACGCCTGCAATTTTACGAGTCATAGTTAAATTTATACGTGTCCCTTCTGCGTATACTGAATCGTTTTGGACTGTATCTGAAAACAATTCATATTCATCTCCAGATAATGCAATAGCTGCAGTTATATCTCCCATTTTCGTTGTGCTGCTCAATGCCGGATTTATTTGGTATAAATCTGTAGCATCACGTCCAATTGCTAAAAAGTTATATCTTCCTTCAGGAAGTTTATCTGCATCGGGTACAGTAAAACTTTTGAATGTAGAACCAGCTATCCAGCCTGATATTTCATATGTCTTTGTGTAATAATAGTCCGTCCCGTTATTTTTAAATGCTAAAATTGAGACTCGTGTTATACTTTGTGATGCATCCTGGCTATAAACTGGGGTTCCATTAGATTTAGTATCAGTTAATTGGGTTTTTGCAGCAATATCAAAGACTAACCCTTTGGTTTCTTGCTGTACATCTAGTACTTTGTCATCATTTGAACAAGCAAAGAGAACAATGCCCATAAACAGGAGTATAATATTCTTTTTCATAATAATTATCAATTTAATAAACTAAACATTTTGAGAATTCACTATTCATTAATATCCAGCAATTGAATAAGTGTCCATTCGTTGTCGATATAGACCCATACTTCCAATTGGTTTTGAGATGAGTTATAGTTTATAGTTACTGCTGTAATTTCATTTTTAGTAATATTTATTTCAATAGGAGTAACTATTACTATCGGTTCACTGTTGTCAGATCGATAAAAAGATAAGGACAGTATAGAAATATTACGGTCCGTTGTTGGAGCTAAAAAAGTAGATATTTGTTTTAAGGATAGAGTACTCTTTAAAAATGTTTTTTCAACATCAGTTTCTTGTGAATATTTTCTATTATTATCAATTGTCTGATATATAGAGGTCACATCTTCTCTAATTTGTGTAATATAGTCAGGTAAGTTATTTAATGTTACCACAAGTTTCCCTTTAATACGTTCGAGGCCTATAGATTTTGTTTGGACCAATCCTGTTTTTATTGCAATGATCTCAGTGGCAATATATTCATCTGTATCTTCTTCTTTATTTTCGTGTAATATCGATGGATCTTCCACAGTGTTTCCTATAGCTTCTATATTACCCCATATTGTCAATCGATATTCTCCATCAGGAATCTGATCTAAAATAATATCAATTTCTTTTTCATCTCCAGTAATGTTTTTTTCAAATGGATTAATTACATTTTCTCCAGTGTTTATATTTTGTAATGTGTAATATATATTAGATACATATTGCTTAAAAGGAAGATTCTCGTCAATAGTATCTATTCCGATAGCAGAACTATTATTGTAGTTCTTATCTTTTACAAAAACACGAATTTTGTATTGATAAGGACATTCCAGTAATGATTCTTTAACGCAAGAAGTAAGTACCAATGCTAAACATATAGTAAAAATTAATTTCATATACAAATAATTTATATTTAATTAAAAATATTTACCACCAATTTAAAACATTGATATATATTTCTTAGTTTTTACGTTTTGGTTAAAATACAATGAAGCAATGGTTATAAATATCTAACAATCAGTATGTTTAAGTTAATTTTATCCTTTTATTGATATAATTAAGCTAAGGTTATATATTTTTAAACATTCAAGATTAAAAAATTGATTTACAAACTATTATATTAACAAATCAAAAGTTCTAATATTAATAATTCGTTTGCTTGCAAATAGACTAAATATAGCATAAATTAACAT
>NZ_JAEPKU010000195.1 GCF_016652235.1 Dysgonomonas sp. Marseille-P4677 | reverse complement strand
CTATAATATATTCATTAATAGCTATTTATAATTTATAAAAATCAATAGAGTTTTCCAAAAATAAAATTTGGAATAATTTATATATCTTTGATAAGTTTTTTCTTCTTAAACAAAATGTATTCATCCGAGAATTATGTTTCGAGTATTTCGACCGCAGACTATATTGCTAAATATAGGGATGTGGATAAATTTATTGTATTTTGTCAGCAATGCAACAAATACAACAATTGTTGGGCTTGCCCTCCCTTCGGTTTTGACAAGGAAGAATATATCATGAAATACAAAAACGCTTATATTATAGGAACTAAAATAACATTGTCCGAAGAGATTCGACTCTCTTGCAAGAATAATGAAGATAGCAAAAGTACGGGTGTTAAGATAATAGAAGAGGTCAGAAAAAATTTAGATAAACAATTACTGCAAGCTGAATCGGAAACACTAAACAGCAGAGCTTTCTTTGCGGGGACATGTCATTTCTGCCCGAAAGAGGATTGTACACGTATCGTCGGAAAGCCCTGTCGCTATCCTGATAAAATACGTCCTTCTCTGGAATCTCTTGGCTTCGATATAGGAAAGACGACTGAAGAGCTACTCGGAATTAAATTGCAATGGAGTACAGATGGTTCACCGCCTGAGTACTTGGTTTTAGTTAGCGGCTTGTTTACAAACGGGATTCTCAAATATCCCGAAAGGCATTTTATGTTAAAATAGAATATAAATTTGCAGTCCATAATTTTTCTTTACCTTTGCATCCAAGAAAGTTCTTTATCTTATTTCTTCAAACCGTTAAGGTGCCTCTAGTTTATAGAGGAGAATAGGGAATCACGTTAAAATCGTGAGCTGTCGCGCAACTGTAATCACCGCGAAAATGGCGTTTAAGCGAAACAAGAGAAAATTTATTTGATTTTGTGAGCATAGCCATTTATTTAAAGTTTCTATTTACAATATCCACTGTTCCGTTCGGGAATGGGAAGGAAAATAGAAATGGTGAAAGCCAGGATACCTGCCTTAATCCGGATTGGCAATACTTCGCGATTAAAGTATGGTGTCGAAAAAGCTCTGACCTGATTTCCTGACAGAGTAATATTTTCAATCATTTTATTTTTCTCGTTTCAGTATTGTGAAGTTCGAAAAGAACTTTTTACAAGTGTTAATTTATTCATTGTAAAAAGTTTAGACATGCGAACAAACAGTTTTGATTATCCGCGTAATGATAATCGGAAGAGAGCACAAAATCTCTTGCTTTTTTATTCTTCTCATCAGGGTTTAATCCCATTCATTCATCTTGAAGATAGTTGACTGCAGATATATTTCATTTTATATCTCAAGTATTCATTATTATTTAATCATTAATCTTCATATAT
This sequence comes from Dysgonomonas sp. Marseille-P4677, assembly GCF_016652235.1. Classification (GTDB taxonomy): domain Bacteria; phylum Bacteroidota; class Bacteroidia; order Bacteroidales; family Dysgonomonadaceae; genus Dysgonomonas. The sequence goes on along the minus strand of NZ_JAEPKU010000195.1, from coordinate 3,820 downwards.
GAATTGGATTGAAAATCTAATCTGGGGCGAAGGTGTCGCTCACAGTATCATGCTCTTTGCCTTTGTTATAGCAACGGGTATCATTTTAGGAAAGATCAAAATTAAAGGGATATCCTTAGGGATAACCTTCGTCCTTTTTGTAGGAATATTTGCGGGGCATTTCGGGTTAAAGCTCAACCATGAAGTTTTGCATTTTATGAAAGAATTCGGACTTATACTCTTTGTCTATTCTGTGGGGTTACAGGTTGGGCCCGGGTTCTTTTCTTCATTCAGGAAAGGTGGACTTCAATTGAATATACTTGCTGCATCTATTGTTTTTCTGGGAGCAATCACTACTATAATATTGCATTATGCGACCGACATTCCAATGCCTACAATGGTGGGCATTATGTCGGGAGCTGTTACCAATACTCCCGGATTGGGTGCGGCACAGGAAGCCTACTCCGATATACATGGAATTGGTGAACCGACCATTGCAATGGGGTACGCTGTTGCCTATCCTCTGGCGGTTGTGGGTATTATAAGTACGATTATATTGATGCGTTATATCTTCAGAATCAATATGAAGTCAGAGACAGAAAAGTTACAAGATTCCAGTGTAAGCCAATCGACAGTAAAACTTCTTTCCCTTGAAGTCAAAAATCCGGCGATATTCGGCAAAACGATAAAAGACGTAACACCTCTTTTAGACAACAAAAAATTTATCGTTTCCAGAATCCTACACAGCAAAAACGAACATATAGAAATAGCCTCTTCCAAAACAATATTAGATGAAGGTGATAAAATACTGGTAGTTACAACTCCATCGGATGAACCTATTATCACCACATTTGTAGGCGGAGCTATTGAAATGTCTAGTGACAATTGGGCTGTACTTGATAAGCAGTTGGTCGCAAAACGAGTGCTGGTTACCCGCTCTGCTATAAATGGCAAAACAATCAAAGAGCTTAACCTAAGAAATAATTTTGGAGTAAATATCACCCGTGTCAATCGTTCTGGTGTAGATCTGGTAGCATATCCAAACCTTCAACTACAAATAGGAGACCGACTAATGATTGTCGGCGATGCCAATGCTATTCACAATGTATCCAAAACATTGGGGAATCAGCTTAAAATGCTGAACGAACCACACCTGATCCCTATTTTTATAGGGATATTTCTTGGCGTCTTATTAGGCAGCATTCCTTTTGCATTTCCCGGCATTCCTCAACCCGTCAAACTAGGTCTGGCAGGAGGTCCTCTGATTGTAGCTATACTGATGAGTATATTAGGCGTTAGATATAAACTGGTGACATATACGACTCTGAGTGCAAACCTTATGTTGAGAGAAATAGGAATATGCTTTTTTCTCGCATGCGTGGGGCTTGGAGCCGGTGAAAATTTTATAGAAACCATTCTCCATGGTGGGGGGATCGGCTGGATAGGTTATGGTATTATTATAACACTGATCCCCCTTTTTATTGTAGGGCTGATAGCCCGAAAAGTATTCAAGCTAAATTACTATACTCTTATAGGAATGACGGCGGGCAGCATGACTGATCCACCGGCTTTGGCGTATGCCAATTCTATATCGCCGGACAATGACGCCCCTGCCATAGGGTATGCTTCGGTTTATCCATTTACTATGTTTTTACGGGTGCTTGTCGCTCAACTATTAATACTATTCTTTTTATAAATAAAAATTTAAATCATATGAGAAAGATATGTCCACGCTGCTCAAGCAGTTTTACATGCAGAGAAGATCGCACAGATGTGTGCCAATGTACACATACCTATATGGTACCCGGTTCGAGGGATTACATTAAGGAAAACTTCGAAAATTGTTTATGCTCTGCCTGTTTGAAAGAGATTAGCAAAAGCTATAACGGATTCGGGGTGAATCCTAAATATAGAGTTAAAGACATTACAGAATAAAGTTAAATTATTAAACAGTATCATGATACAAGAATTTACATTAAACAGAGGACGTGCTATTATCAATTTCACAGAAAAATACTGTGATAACAGACAAAAAATAATAAGTTCTTATGCTTTTCAGCGAGTTGTCAAAAGTTTTATTGAAAAGATAAAAACAGATGATCAGATTATCTATGATTATTTTATCAAGGAATATAAAACGGATGAAGAGCTGACCTCTTCGTTGATTGAAGTAATCAAACTACTCACGGTTTGCTCAATTGATGAATTGGTAGAGGTAAATAACAAATTTGCCTTCTTCTTTGAGGATAAAGATATGTTTATAGAGCTGATAGAGTTGCTATATAATTACTGGAGACGATTGGAGCGTGTAACCATCGTTCATAATAATCGCATAGGAAACGGTCTGCAAAATGTTCGCTTTATTCATGCAAATAATTTATTAAACGAACTAATTCTTTCAATCTATAGAAGAACCCAAGAAACGGTTATTGGCGATAGTCATAGTGTATACAGACAAACTATTGCCGGAGCAAATGCGGGCTTGATGTTGAATAACGTACAGTGGAACTGTCCTATAGAATATCAGGGATTAAGCTCAATTCCTTTTATCGGAACAGTAGTCATCAACCCTCCTTATATTTCCTATACTAAAAAAAATACTCGTGACGGGATTTTTAAGGAAAGTCAAACGAATCCTTTACAGAATATGATTCTTAATGAGGATGAATGGTTTCTATATCCTGCCAAAGTGGGAAACTTATTAGCTTTCGTATATTATCATAAAGACTTTATGTGTCATGGATTAGGATTGGCAAACCTATTCGAATTGGCAAAAGCAAATGATTATATTGGAAAAAAACCTGACTTAATTTATGTTTTTGGCTATCCTGACGGTTATGAAGAAAAACGTACATTCTATTACAGAGATAAGAAGAATGATATACTGATAGGCTATGCTAATTATTGTGACGAGATAGATTATTTCGGGTATATGAAAAAGATGCTCTTGACCTTACATAATCTTAAACAGATAGAACGAGGCAATCTTCCTATACATGGGGCAATGGTCAATATTGCTCTTAAAAATGGAAAAACGGCTAATATCATTATTGTCGGAGACAGTGGTGCCGGAAAATCGGAAAGTCTGGAGGCATTCAGAACACTAAATGAAAAGTATATACGTCATATGCGTATTATCTTCGACGATATGGGTTATTTGCACTTTGAGGATGACGGAACAATAAAAGCCTACGGAACAGAGATCGGAGCCTTTGTCCGCACGGATGATCTGGATCCTACTTATGCCTTCGAACAATTGGACAGAGGAATATATTCAAATCCTGACAGAATAAATGCACGTGTAACAATCTCTGTATCAACTTACGACATAATATCGAAAGGCTATACTGTTGATTATGTGTTATATGCTAATAATTATACCGAGGCAGATAAGAAAATAAAGATTATCAGCGAATTGAACCATGCAATACAAATTTTCGAAGAGGGAGCAAGAAAGGCAAAAGGAACTACTACCGAAAAAGGTCTTGTAAAATCTTATTTTGCTAATCCTTTTGGTCCGGTACAAGAAAGAGAAGAGACCGAAAAACTTGTTAGACAATACTTCAAAGCTTTATCTAAAGAAAAAGTGATTATTGGTGAAATACATACATCTCTTGCTATTGATGGGAAAAGCAAGGATGGTCCCCGCGAAGCAGCTGAGGAACTGTTTAGTATGATTAATGAGTAATTAAATTAGTTAGGGTAGACTCTTAAGAGACTACCCTTTTTTATTTTTTCAACAAACAATGCAGGTGTTTTCCTCCGCTTAATTAGTTTTTTGTACGTCTCTATTTAGAAAACTTTATACCCATACTTATATAAACAACTCTACCGGGTGTAA
>NZ_JAEPKU010000194.1 GCF_016652235.1 Dysgonomonas sp. Marseille-P4677 | reverse complement strand
AAAAATATTAAAGTTTTTTTATACCTCACTTTAATAACCTTATAACAAATGTGTTGCCCAAAGAAAAGCTCAAAGCCTCTTTGAGTAGAATTTGCAGAAAGGGGTCAAACCACATTCTTTACATTTTGGACTTCTTGCTAAACAAATATATCTTCCATGCAGAATTAACCAATGATGTGCTTTGGATAAATATTTTGAAGGAATATATTTTATTAATTCTTTCTCTGTTTGTATCGGATTTTTTGAATTATCTGTTAAACCAATCCTATTAGAGACTCTGAAAACATGTGTATCCACAGGCATAGCCGGCTTATCAAAAGCAACTATAAGCATAACATTTGCTGTTTTTCGACCAACTCCAGGAATAGACTCTAATTCTTCTAATGTATCGGGCACTTTTCCGTCATAATCATTCACTAGCTTTTTAGCCATTCCCAAAAGATTCTTTGCCTTATTATTAGGATAAGAAATACTTTTTATAAAATGAAAAATAGCATCTGTAGTAGTCACAGCCATAACTTCTGGAGTCGGATAAGCTTCAAATAAAGCAGGTGTTACCATATTAACTCGCTTATCGGTACATTGAGCGGATAAAATGACTGCTATTAATAGATGAAATGGGCTATCGTAGTGCAATTCTGTTTCCGCAACGGGCATATTCTTGTCAAACCATTCAATAACCCCTCTATAGCGTTCTTTTTTCGTCATATCAACTTTTATATAAATCAAACTCCCTCATAGATTATAACTACAAGGGAGCTTAAATATAATAATTATTTTTTATTTACATTTTACCAAAATCTAACTCTGTTATCTTCAACGTTCATTTTATTCTTTAAAATCGCTACAGCCTGAGATGATATTTGATAAAAATTAGATTGTTTCAGCATTTGCTTAGTCTGTTCTGCATTAAATTCTTTTGTATCTTCAGTTTTATTTGTAATATTAAGTGCATAAACTCCAGCTTTACCTTTTAAAGGTGCTTCTAGTTTATTTACTTGTCCACCTTTAGAGTACACATTCATTAATGGCTCATATCCTACTCCTGATAGATTATTTGTTTGGAATGTAACAAAATTTACTGTATCCACTTTTCCTCCTACAGCCTGAGCATAAGCATCCAAAGAGGTTAGATTCTTAGACTTTAAATCAGCAATCATTTTCTCTGCTTTCTTATCATTAATAAGCTCTGCCTTAAGCGCTTGAGACACCTCAGAAATAGGCATGTAATCTCCGGTTATTTCACTCTTTATTACAGCTACAATTCGTTTGTCTGAAATATCGAATTTCTTGATGGAGCCTACCTTCTCATTAAAAGCCCAGTGTATAACCTGACGAGAACCTGTGGCTTGTCCTAAAGCCATTTCAGCTGGAGATATAATCATATCAGGTATAACACTATAACCTTTTGTCTGAGCAGCATCATCAAAGCTAGCTACGTTTGCGTTTTCACTAACAAACTGATTAAGTTCGTTATCTATAGCATTTTGAGTTTTATCACTAATAAGTACTGGCATTTGTACTACAGCCAATTTTACTTTAGCCACCGGATTGGTTTTGTCTGCTATACGTACCAGTTGAGTTTGACCTCCAACTGAAAGCTTCAACACTTCTCCTTTCGATGCTGCAAAACATTCTTTAGCAATACCTGCACTGGCCAACATCATTTCATTAACCCAGCCAAGCTCGCCACCATTAGATCCAGGCATAACTTCATCGGCTAAAGCACTAAAATCTTTACCTCCTTTAAGAACAGTTTGTAAACTGTCGATAATATGAGTCGATGTTGCTTGATCTAAACCTTGTGGTAAAGGTATTATTTGTAACTTTACTGAATCGGCAGCATTAGTTCTATCTACTAATTTGTACATCAAATAAGATTGCTCGTTACGAACCGGTCCATATACATCTCCTACTGATGCTCCTTGTACAAATGTTTTAGCTTCTACTGGTAATGATGAAACAGCCATAAACGCATCAACATACGGACTTTCTGAATATTCGCTAACCAAAGTAGCCGGATTTTCTGCCATTTTTAGTTTTTCATATACAGAATTCATCTCTTGTTCAACAACAGCATAATCCTCGTCACTTGGAACAACATCTTTTATAAAATATGATATTTTACGAAGTTCTGTATCCAATTTATAATTATTCTTACGCAAATCATATAAAGATTTTATTTCTTTATCAGAAACCTGTACTGTTGAATCAGGTAAAGTAGAATATCTTTGAACCACATAGGCTATATTAGCTATATTTTTAGAGTCATCGAAAGAGGCTTTAGCTTCTGTATTGCTTACTAGAACAGAGCCTGCGACCAATGACGCATATTTTTCCTCAAGACGCTGATACTTCATCATATTTTGAATAAATGCCCAAATTTCTCTTCTAGCCATTATTTCAGATCTTTGTGGCTCTTGCAAAGTTGCAGGATCCTGATTAATATCTGATAAGAATTGCATTAAATAAGCTTTATCAAACTGTCTTGTCTGAGGATTTGTAAATAATGGAATCTGATATAGAATAGGGGCAACTACGTTACCATAAACCATATCGGATAATTCTTCTTTAGTTACTCCCAATCCTAATTTTTCAGCTTCATCGTTAAGCATTATTTCCTTAACCATTTGTTGATAAACCATCTCTCTAATTTGAGAAGTGGTAAATTCATCTAAAGAATTTTGATTCGACATAATCTTCTGAAAGTGTTCCCATTCAGCTATCCTGTCAGAATATTCCTTTGTTGTAACAACCTCCCCATTTACGACAAATGCCTTGTCTTTCATCTTATTGACAAAGGTTGTCACCTCACCCCATGGAAATACAAAGGCCAATAAACCCACGGCGATTATACCTACCAACAGAGTTGATTTACTCCTAATTTTCTGTAATGCAGCCATTTAGTTAATAATTATTTTTTATGTTGTTTTATTCTAATTTACAAATTATAACTTTCAGGGCACGAAGATAATAAATTGAGATTGAATTCCATTCATTTTTAGGTGACTATTCTACTTTTTCTTCGCTGTTCTCCTGCTCTTCGTTGACATATATAATTGTTTTTCCAGATGTTGATTCTCCTACATCTTTAAATTCATACTCAGTCATCTGTTGGTTTGCAACAAAACCTCCTTTCCCTTGTAGAATACCCTTATCAGGCCTATCAATTTTGACAAACTTATCTGAGTAAATCTTCTGTTGTTGATGATTCCAAAACAGTTCATCACTAGTGAACGTTTCTCCTACTATATTCTTTACAAAAACATGCCCTTTCAACTTCCATAATTTACGAGCAGTGAAATTCCAAGCTGTATCAGCCTTAACCGTGAATACAACATTAAAAACAGAATCAAACTTTTCGAAATAGATACCCTGAGGATAAAGCCAGTAAGGATCTTTAGCCTGATCAAAAACATCACATGTTTTCGCTACCAACCTATAGGAAATCACACCCGAATCTGAAATCAGCGCATTCATACTATCGGTACTCATTGTTGGCACCGTCTCTTTATCGTATGTAAAATTAACAGAAGATTTCGTTTCATCCTTGCAGGATGCGAAAAAGAAGGGTGTGGTAAAGAAAATAACGACCACAGCGACCAAAAGGCTCTGCTTTTGTATTGACTTCATTTTGTTAATCTTAGTATCATTTAAAACAGTGAGCCTCAATTTGTTATTGAGGCTATCTATATATCTGTTTATTACATTCTTATTCAACTTTTCTGCGGAAGAACCAAAGTTCATTTATGTTCATATTGAGCGATACTCCAAAATACTCCTCGCTAATCATACTACTGAACTTAGGTTTCATTTTTTTGTATTCGAAATTGATATTTATATATGATATTCTTCCTCCAATATTATCTTTAATAGGTAAGCCTAGACCTAGAGTCGCGCCATATTCTTTATAACCATCTATATTGCCTTGTTTATCCATTACATTCATATATGAATTACTGTAATTTACCCCACCTCGAAATTTCATCTTTTTCAGATAACTTCTATCGTATGGGTCTACCATATATTCCACTCCGGCACTATATTTCCATCGGTCATTGAATCGCTTCCCATCATCCAAACCGTCATTCATATAAGGGCTGTATTTCGCGTCTTTCCACTGTTGATAGGTTACATCTGCACCAAAAATCAGCCTATCATTATTATTTATTGTGAATCCTAATCCGTAAGTACTTGGAATTCCTGCATCAACCCCTTTTACAAAAGTTGTATCTCCTTGAACTAAAGCACTATTAGACTGTTGATATAAATAATGTATATTCTGATAATTTGCTTTTGTATTGATTTTGGGAGAAAAGACAGCACCTAATGTTAGTTTTTTATCTTTAGCTATAAACATTTCATACTGTGCTCCTATGTCAAACTTAGCAGCTTTTACTGTCAACTCTGAATTATCTGTTGACAAATAAGTTCCTGTTCCCGATATTTTAGGCAAGCTTCGAGTATGCTCTATTGTTCCGAAAAGATAAGAAACATTAGCTCCTACAGAGAGCCCTTTCAACGGGGTCAGGTAACCTACTCCTCCGTATATTTGACTTAAACCGCCACTTCCATTGAATGATTTGAGGTATGATACAGACCCGTTAGTTACCGTAGCACCGAATTTATAACCGACAGAAGAGTAAGGCAAAATACCAAAGCTTAAACCAAGTCTCTTTTTTATAGGAATCAATATTGTTATATAATCAAGTCCACCATTATATTTTTGTTCCGAATTTGTACCATCACTTAACTTTCCACTATTAAAGTTAATACCTATATCGAAAAGAAATGTAAGAGAATCGACACGTGAATAAGAAGCCGGATTGATAGGATTGGCACTTTGGCTATTCCGGAGACCATAACCTATTCCCCCCATCGACTTAGAGGGACCTACTGCCTGATCTCTCAGCATTCCATAACCATATCTACTGTAAGGAGAGTCAGTTTGAGCTCCCAGAGAGCTTACAATACAAGCCAATAGAGCTATAAAAAGAAATTTTCTATTCTTTAACATTATAATTTAATATACGGTTTTAATCCTTTCAATACTAGCATTTATATTAATCTCTGTTTTACAGAGATCACATTTTAACCTTTGTAAAATGTCGTAACAGTGTCAGATTTATAAACTTTTTTTTCGGTAAATTATTATTCAAAAACAACAAAACCTCATATAAAAGTTTTTCTTTACTTAATTA
>NZ_JAEPKU010000193.1 GCF_016652235.1 Dysgonomonas sp. Marseille-P4677 | reverse complement strand
ATCTTATAGATAATAAAAAAGAGAGATTATGAATAGACAATATAATATCCGAAAATTATTTATTGGGGGATTGCTTATGGTAATCACATTTAATGTTATGGCTCAAGACTTAATATCTGGAGACACAATCAAGATTACAAAGCAAAATATTATGCTTGGACGTTTGTTTAGCACCGATAAGTATAGCAATACCAGTGCCTCAGTAACAATCTCGGGTGATAAGTTAAACAAAACAGTGAATCCTAACTTAATGAATACTATGGCAGGTCAATTACCGGGGCTTTCGATACGTCAAAGTAATGGTATTCCAGGAAGTGATAATGCAGGGTGGCTTATTAGAGGTATTGGCAGCTATGGATTTGGACGAGAAAGTGAAAGTAAACTTTTTGTGGATGGTTTTGAAGTAAATGCCGAATATCTGGCATATCTTACATCTGCTGAAATAGAGAGTGTGACTGTATTAAAAGATGCGGCTTCACTAGCTGTTTTTGGAATGCGAGGGTCAAATGGAGTTATCTGGATCGAAACTAAAAGAGGCAAGGTTGCTAAACCAACAGTGACAATTCAATTAAGAGGTAGTTTGCAACAAGCTGTAAACATCAATAAACCTCTAAATTCTTATGACTATGGAGTTCTATATAATCAAGCAATAAGTAATGATAATGGTGCTTGGACTCCCGGATACACTGATGGAGAGTTGAATGATTATAAGAATGGAACATTACCTAATGTCGATTGGTATGATGAAGTACTGAAAAAGAATGCAAGTTACTTGGATGCTAATATATCCTTTAATGGTGGTAACAGAATTGCCAGATACAATATTGTACTCGATTACTTTAATCAGCAAGGATTATTGAATACTGGTGATAGTAAAGATGTATCTAACGCCAAGATGGATAGGTTTAATCTAAGAACCAATTTCGATTTTAACATGTTCGATATCTTTGAAGCAAAAATAGACCTGGGAGGACGTATTGAAAACAGTAAACAGCCAAATTATGATATAAATGCACTGATGAACGATTTGGCTAGTTATCCATCTAATATATACAACCCTTACGATAACGAAGAAGATGAACATTTCTCAGGAACGACATTATATCCTAACAATCCATTGGGTTCAATCAAGGGCCTGGGCTGGAGGTCTTCTCGACTACGAATATTGCAAGGAAACTTTGCTCTGAAAGAAAAACTGGATTTCCTTACAGAAGGCCTATATATGCAACAAGCATTCTCTTTCTATTCCAGAACGATAAGTACCTATAATAAAACAAAGAATTATGCAAGGTATATGAATGGAGAAACCACGACAACAGATGAAACTACTTCGATGGTTGCAGGTGGTTATGGATCTGGAGGTATGAATGACTGGAAACAGGCTGTTATTACTCTTGGCTATTCGCATGAATTTGATAAGCATGCTATTAATTCTGCTGTTAATTTCCACTTGTCGGATTACAAAGGTGATGGACGATTTGGTTACAAATACCATTATCTGAACTATAATGGGAGGATCAACTATGTATACGACAACAAATACGCTGCTGAATTTGGAGCATCTTATTTCGGAAGCGATTCTTATGCTCCGGGAAATAGATGGGGCTTCTATCCTGCTGTTTCACTTGGATGGACTATCTCGAATGAAGATTTTTTGAAGTCAAACAATGTAGTTAACTTCCTTAAATTTAGAGCCTCTGCCGGAAAAACAGGAGGAGCAGACTCAGGCGAGAGTTTATCTACTTTTGCATCCAACGGGCGTTTCCTATATCAACAGTACTATTACTATACAGGAGGATTTAATACAGGAAATAATACTCCTTATAAATGGAATAGTGGATTAGTGCCTATGTTTATGGCAAATAAAGACGCTTTTGCAGAAAAGAGTATGAAGTATAATGTTGGGTTTGACCTCAATATATTCAAAAAACTGGACTTTACCGTAGATATGTTTTTAGACAAGCGAAGCGATATTCTGACAATCAACCAGACTAATATGAGTTATTATGGAAAAAATTATTACCAAAGCAACATTGGTAAAATGACCAATAAAGGTTTTGAGGCAAATGTCTCTTATACAGATAAATTAGATAAGGTTGATTATACCATATTCGGAATTGCTTCTTATGCAAAAAATAAGATCGATTATTACGGAGAAGTACCAACAGCTTATTCATATAATGCTCGTACAGGACGTTCCTATGGTTCTATTATGGGGCTTGTATCCGATGGCTTCTATCAATTAAATGATTTCAATGCAGATGGATCACTCAAAGATGGAGTTGCAATATCCTCTTATGGCAACACACAACCAGGAGATCTGAAATATAAGGACTTGAATAATGATGGCTATATAGACGATACAGATATTACAAAAATCGGAGACCCTGACTATCCACAATTGACATATAGTTTTGGAGGACAAGTTCGTTTTAATGGATTTGATTTTAATATAATGTTTCGTGGAGGATACAAGAGCTCTGTAAACTTGATGGATTATAAAAACCAATTTGTAGCCTTTATGGATAACAACAATGCCTATAAGGTTGCGAAAGGTGCATGGGCTTATTTTCCCGAACAAGGAATAGATACCAGAGCTAATGCGACTTATCCTCGTCTTACTACTGTAAATAATACCAACAACTATGTGAACAGTTCATTTTGGGTTAAGAATAATGACTTCTTACGTATCCAATATGTAGAATTGGGTTATAATTTTAGCCATAAACTTATTAAAACTAATGGTATAAAAAATCTAAGATTATTTTTCAATGCGACTAATCCAATGACATGGAGCAAAGTCTTGAAGGAATACGATATGGATCCAGAATCATATTATGGTTATCCTGCCCTAAAAACATTTACTGTAGGATTTTCATTAACTCTCTAATTAAATAAGAACTATGACTTCAATAAGATACATATATAGAATCATAATATTAACATCTGTCATATTTTTAGTAACAGGATGTGATTTCTTGGAAACGAAGATAGATACAGATATGACGCCGGAAGCTGTTGAGACTAACAGAGGTACATTGTGGAGTTTTGCTAATGCAATGTATTCACCTATGAGTTCCGGCTTTGTAGCTTTGGATGGAAACTTTTTTGCAGCAGCATCAGATGAGGCTCAAAGAACACAGGAGAGTGGAAATGCTTTCATCTTCAATAGAGGAATTTTAAGTCCCGATAATGTTGAGATAGCCACATCCTATATTTATCAAAATTGTTATGAAGGAATTCGTGCAGCAAACTTCTTTCTGGATTTTGCCGAAAACGGAGAGGCTCTTCTGGCTCTCAATCGAGATATCGAAAGAGACAAGATCAATTATGAAAGAGATTTAAGAAATTTGGCATGGTTTCGGGCAGAGGCTCATATACTCAAAGCATATTATTATTCAGAATTAATTAAACGCTTTGGAGGTGTTGTAATTGTAGAAACAACAATAGAAAAAGACCCTAATCCGGGGAAAATAGCTCGTTCATCTTATGATGAAGTTGTAACCTATATTGTTAATCTGATAGATACATATAAAGAAAGTTTGCAAGTGAGCTGGAAAGATCATCCTGACAATATTTCGACTAATGATGGACGCTTTGAACTCAAATCGGCTTTAGCTCTTAAAGCAAGAGTTTTGCTTTATGCAGCAAGCCCCTTAAACAACTCTTCGAACGATAAAACTAAGTGGGAGAAGGCAGCAAAAGCAGCTCATGATGTAATTGCAGAAATGCAATATACTATGCCTGAAAACCGAAACTACGGAAATTATTTTGTAGGAAATAATGCAACCGGCAGTAAAGAAAGTATTCTTTTGAGACGCGATGGTACATCTAATACTATCGAAAAGGCAAATTATCCAATCACCTTTCCGGGAGGTAACAGTGGGGTAACACCAACTGAAAATCTTGTGTCGAGCTATGAATACATAGGTGCAAAAGATCCGGTGGATCCTTATAAGAATAGAGATCCTCGTTTGGCAGCAACAGTTGTTTACAATGGCAGTATGTGGAATGGGCGTCAGATAGACCAATCTCCGGGTGGTGAAGATGATATGAAAATAGCTAATACAAGTAAAACCGGATATTATACCAAAAAGTTTCTAAAAGAGGGATTGAACCTGATACAAGGAGGAACAGAGGTACATGTTTTCCCTATTTTTAGATATGCGGAAGTATTACTTAATTATGCAGAAGCAATGAATCAGGCATATGGCCCGGATGCGATACCTTCCGGATATACTATGTCTGCCAGACAAGCTCTAATGCAAGTAAGAAAGAGTGCAAGTACATCCTTGTCTTCTGTTGTAACCACAAGTCCTGAAGAATTTCTTAAAGCAGTGAAGCACGAACGCCGAGTCGAACTTGCTTTTGAAGATCATCGCTATTGGGATCTTTTGCGTTGGAAAGATGCAGAAGATGTACTAAACAAGCCTATAAAAGGAGTAGTTATCACCAAAGATGAGAATGGTATATATAGTTATCAAACAGTTGATGTTGCAAAAAGAGTATTCCATAAAAGAAACTACTTAATGCCATTTTCCAGAGCTGAGATTGTTAACTCAGAGAATATTCTGAAACAAAATGAAGGTTACTAAAATTGATTGATTATGAGAAATATTATTAAAAATACAATGTTATTAGGATCCTTATTCCTGATGTTAACATTTAGCTTCATCGCTTGTACCGAGGGCGATGGTGATAAAGATTATGGTTTGAGCTACATATATATGCCTCAAGCCACTAGTACAGGAGGATTAAACAATAACTACCTAGTGCCTTTAGGGGGAGGAGAATATACGTATAATTTTAAGGTATCTGAAGATAAGACGCAATTACAGGTAATTCTAGGAGTCTTAAGATCGGGTAGTATGACGGGCTTTGCCTATACCGTTGATATCGTTTCGCAAGCAGATTTGGCCACTCAGGTCGTAGAATCGGGAGAAATCAAAGATGCAATGGTTCTACCTCAAAGTTTTTATAGTCTACCCCAAAGTATTTCAGTAACAGGTAATAACAATGGAGGTACATTTTATATGTCAGTCTCTATGGATGCATTGAAGCAAGAAGCTCTAGTTGGCAAAAAGCTAGTAATGGCTGTTGCAATATCAAATCCTACTGCATACGAGCTGAGTCCTGTTAATACAAATACTGTAGTCGTTATAGATGTAGATGCTATTTTGAATATCATCAATAATTTAGGACAGAACTAAAAGAAAAATGGCGGTGCTAAAC
>NZ_JAEPKU010000192.1 GCF_016652235.1 Dysgonomonas sp. Marseille-P4677 | reverse complement strand
AGTAAATATAGTAAAAACAATAATCAAAATTGATTAAAAATGGAAACTTTAGTAAAGATTAATATTAAAAGCGTAGATATTGATACTATTTGCGGTAAGTTTTCAGAGTATGTTTATGAATTTGATAATATAGGAGTAATAGATTTTGAATACTATAATGATTATATGCGTGTGTTTGTAGATTTTGTTTTTTGCTTAGTTGATACCGATATAAAATGTATTGAAATACTTGATTCAGACTACGAGCAAATAAGAACTATTGAGGCTTTACAGCTTGAAAACAGACTAAGAAATATTGTTTCTGAATACAATAAAAGCAAAATGACTGACGAGCAAAAAGCTGCTGAAATAGAGTATAGAAATATGATAATGTTTGAACGATTTTAAAAAATATATAATTATGAAACACTTTACCACTATAACATTAATTATCGCCCTACTTGGCTTAATAGCTGAATGTGAACATATAGATATAATTCCATTTATATCCATTAAGATAACAAGCTTGCTTCTCGCTTACTTTAGTTGGAAATACTGCAAGTCATACATATTACAACGAGCAAACAAATTTAACAAGTGGGTTTCATCACTTATGGATTAAACCTATGTTATTATAGTAAACAAACTACACAATTGAAAAAAAATGGTTAAAAATTATTATAAAATAAGATTAAAAGAAGTTTTCAAAGAGTTGCAAAACGAAAATGTATCTAAAAGTGAAATTCCTGTACTTGCTTTAAATGCTATTGGTTTTCAAGCTGATGAGATTGGAGATAAAATGTACATTTCTCCAAATACGGCAAGAAAACATATAAGTAACATAAAGGGTAAGGTAGATTATCATAAAGACACCGAGCTGACAGGCTATTTTTTATGTAAATTATTTGATGTAAATTACACTGAATTAAGAAATGCCGTTCAAGAGTTCATTAAATCAGAATTATTAAAGAAACTAGTTACAACCGTTATATTGTCGGCGGTAGTATTGTCATTGCCTCATGAACACTTCGAAATGACAAGAAATAGGAGAAATTCTAATAACAGATCAACTATTGAAACTAGAATAGAAGTTAGAAAAGAAGCTTAGTCTTAAATAGTATTATTGTATAACTAAATCATTATTATTTTAAGTATGAGGAATAAATTAGAGTGTTTATTCGGGATATTAGAACCCGAAAGGATTAAAGATTTCCTAGATGAAATGTTTGAGGCATGGTTGCCTGACTGTTTTGAAAGCAGCATTAAAATTCAAGAAAAGCACATAGTAAAAAGAATGCTTTCCGAGATAGTTGTAAAATTGTATAATGACTGTAATTTTAAAAACCATGAATCTAATACCACTCACACAGGCGATGCTTCAGCAAATAATTAAGAAGGCAATCATTTTAGGGGAAACAAAAAGAGATATAGAGCTATCAAACATTCCCCCTCATATATCTCGTAATAAGGCTAATAAGATTTATCACAAAGCAACTGTAAATGCTTGGCTTAAATCGGGTGTAATAAAAGAATATCCTGATATAGGTAGGGGAAAAACAAACGCAGTGAGACTTAGTGTTATCGAATTGCAAATGGCTGCTTTAAGCTGTAACTTAATACGTGATCTGTCAGAGAAAGACAAAGCAGAAGCAAGGGAAATGTACGGGGAAATATAAAAAAGATAACACAAACTTTACAAAATACACTATATTCGTAACGTTAACATTATTTAATAGTAAATATATATACCATTCCAATTATTTTTCTTACATTTACATCTGTAAAGAAAAGGATTTTTTTTTAATTATAATGACAACTAAAATACAATTTTAATCAATAAAACAATGGCAACAAAAGAAAGAAAAATCAGAAAAGGAATGACGGTTATTTGCGCTCTATGGGATAGAAGCAAAGTAGCTATAATAAACTATTACAATCCGCAAACAGGAGAAGTAAGTTTGAGGTACAGGGGCGATAAGGGTGAATATCAAGCTAAGATTGAAGAATGCGTAATAGTGTAAGTTATGAAAGAAATAAAATATAACACGGAAAAAGCCTTAGATATGCTTCTTTTTAGCATTTACGAAAGCGAGTTTATAAAAGATGATGGCTATATGGTTCATCCTAATTATAATTATTGGGAATGGCTTTATAGAAAAGGAATAATATCCAAAGAGGATAATGAAATAAAGCAATCAGAAATTCAAGAAGTCGAATTTGAAGATTAAATAACCATGAACCGAATACCTAGACGCAAGAAAGGATTGTCATACTATTATTTCAACGGAATAAATATGCAATTCACTTATGACATGGGAACGTCTGAAGATGTAGAACGCTTCAAAAGCAAGAACTATTTCGACAGCAAAAACGCTCGGTTATTTTATCAGGAAGTAAACAATTTATTAAGAACAATTCAATAAACATTAAAAGAAAAGAATTATGAGTAATCAAAACAATCAAGTGACAAAGTTCACAGAATCAAAAGAACTATTTGAATTAGCTTGTCAAAGCGCAAAAGGCTTGCAAGTTGTAAACAATTTCGGTGCAGCGTTCGAAGCTGTTAATGTAGTGGCTATCCTAAGAAAAGCATTAACATCCGAGGTTATGAAAGAAGTATTCTTGCCATTAATGAACACTAAAGTAGGCTTTCTTACAGATCGTACAGGAAAAGCTAACAGTAGAGGACAGGTGCAGCCAGAATATGATGTAGAGACTGTAAAGGATGCAATTATTGACGCTGTTTCTATTGGTTTATTGCCTACAGGGAATCAGTTTAACATCATTGCTGCAAAGATGTACCCAACAAAAGAAGGTTATACAGCATTGTTGCGTAGACTCGGTGTTAAGTATTTTCTTGATGTGTCTTATGACAAAGGCACAAATGCAAACTTCGCTGAAATACCTGTAAAAATATCCTATGAACATAACGGAGAAAAGAACTCGTTTAGCATCACGGCGACAGTTAAGAAAGATTCTTATAGTTCACACGACCAGATGAGAGGTAAAGCGGAAAGAAGGGCTAAAAAGGCTTTATATGAGTATATAACAGGTTGCGACTTCGGGGATGCTGACGAAGGCTCTAGTATGCCTATTGATGTAAGCTATGAAGATGTTACCAACAAAGGGAAGGAAATTACAGCAGAAGAAATGAAAGTGAATTTTGAACTATGTAAAAAGAATCCTGAGTTTGCGGGGGAATACTATGGACGTGGAGAGATAACAAAGGCTCAATACGATGAGATAATGTTTATGTCTGGAAAATAAGCAATTCGATCAAGTGAATAAATTATTAGGTAAAAAGTAAGATTATGAAATGCTTAGATAAAAAAACATTCAATAGAATCATTGATGATATTCCTGTACGAAAAACATACGAACGAGGTTATGAGTGCAGACTTGTCATTACAGGCTCATTCTTATTACATCTTCATGGTTTAGTCGATAGTTTCGATGATGTGGATATACTCGTAGTAGATGCCCCTGAATCATTTTGGATTGAATTATCCTCAAGCGTTTACAAATGGGATATTCGAGACTATGGAGATTACAAAAGCGTGAAAGTAGTCTTTGATGATGTTACATATAATCTGATAAAGGATGATTTATATACGGAGTTTACAAATGGCTATGCAGACTTAAACGGAGAGATAGAACTAGACACTTTATCTCATGCCCTTAAAGCAAAAGCTAGGCTAAGAAGGGAGAAGGATAAACCGCATTTTGAGCAAATTAAAAATAAGATAACTCAATTAATTCAATAACACCCATGCAACAACGCAGCGAGCAATGGCATTTAATCCGTAAAGCAAAGTTTACAGCATCCGACATAGTAAATATTTGCGGTGACGGTAAAACCTTTGAGACAGCCGTATATTCAAAAGCTTATGAAGCTATATTGCCCGAAAGTCAATACTTGGAAATGTGCTTAAATGCTCGCTCGTCTGCTGCTATGCAATGGGGTAACGATTGGGAAGATACAGCACGACAAGAGTATGAACAGCGAACAGGTGCAGAAGTTACACAAGTTGGCTTTATTGAATATACCAAAGATTCTGGGGGTAGTCCTGACGGTATTATTGAATCATTAAACGGACAGATTGAAATTAAATGCCCCTACGAAGGCACAAATCACATTAAGTTTTTCAGGATAAAAAAAGCAGAGGAACTACTCGATTTGACGAAAGATTCAAAGAAATACTACTATCAGATGCAAGCAAATATCTTGTTCAATAAATCCGAATGGTGCGACTTTATATCGTTTGATCCACGATGCAATGATATTCTTAGAATGCGAATAGTCAGATGTTATCCGAATGATAAGATACTGAAAATAATTGATGAATCAATCCCCAAAGCAACGGAGTTTAAAAGGCAGATAATAGACGATATAATAAGTAATTCAAGTAATGTAATAACAGAAGAAAAAGAATTGAGAATATGAATAAATATAATTGTTATGTTCTTTTCATTAAAGAGAGAAAATATAAAGATAAGACTAAGTATGAGCTTATTAATTATGAAGTTTATCCAAACATAAATAAAGAATTAGCTTGCTATTTTGCTGTAAAAAAAAGCGGTAATTTATCTGGATTTACAAATAATAAACCATGTCATCCAATGAAAGGAGAACAGGTTATAGGTTTTTATAAATGGGGTAATGATATTACTATTTGTCAGGTCGTTAAAGTTCCTGTTTTTGATATAAACAAATTAAGCGATACCTCAATATTCCCCAAAATAGAATGTATTTCTTATGAAGTAAATAAACGTGATTTTAACGATCAGATAGCAAAATTAGTATCATTATGGGAAGATGGTATTTTTGCTGACTTCTCAATAGATGCCTTCGATGTATGGGGACCAAAGAATCTTATACCTAAAGGATATGTTCATATAAAAGAAGGGGAAATAAAAAATGGTGACTATTATTTTGAATCAAATACTTATCCGAGTAGTCCTATTGCTAATTGGTTGTCCGTTGATATATCCTACTCCTCACACAGACCAAATAAAAAAATAGAAATAAGAGGTGTTAAATACGTAGGTACTCATAGGTATAGAAATGAAAATGAGGTTATAAAATATTACTATCCATTTATCATAAGAAAAAAAATAATTAAAATTTAAAAACAAACAACATGAATTTAGACGCAAAATTAATCCAAGTATTACCCATACAAACAGGGGTAGGCAAAAATGGAGAGTGGCAAAAACAGAACCTTATCTTTCAAACAGACGGTACATATCCTAAAACTATTTGTGTAACTGTATGGGGT
>NZ_JAEPKU010000191.1 GCF_016652235.1 Dysgonomonas sp. Marseille-P4677 | reverse complement strand
GATTATTCAAATCAATATTACAAGAATTTAGTTACATGCATAGAATTATCTACAGACATATGAGATATGTGATATATAAAACTATAAAATACTACTTTATGAAAACAAAAAATAATATTTCTCATAAGCTAAGTGTTTCTGAAAGGACGAAATTACGCTCATCAGATTTCGGAATTCCCAATGTAAGGGAATACCCAATGCCTGATGCTGCACACGTACGTGCAGCAGAATCTTATTTCAGATATTCTCCTGACGAAAAGAAACCTATATTGGCTCATCGCATAATACTAAAAGCAAGGAAATTTGGAGTCAAAATAGAAAGTCCTATTATACTTGAATGGGCTAGAAAATATAAAAAATAAACTTCTTATTTTAATTTCATCATAAGCATCCTATTATGATGAATACCACAATTAATTAATAGTATGTTGTTCTAATTTAATGAAAATGAAAAGAATATCCTTGATATTGTTAATGTTTATTATACTCTTAATTCTTAATTCTTTACAAATTAAAGCTCAAGTAACTATTGGTTCTGGAAACCCTCCATCTAACGGAGTATTGTTGGATTTGAAAGAAATAGATGATGCGTCAACTCAAAATGGAGGAGTAACGACTAATAAAGGACTACTTTTGCCTCGTGTTAAGTTGTCTAATATTAGCAATTTAAATGACATTCCTAATGCTGATATAGCTATACCTAAACAATATACAGGACTTTTTGTATATAATATTGATAGTGTAAATGTCAATAAAGGCATAAATGTATGGGATGGAGCAAAATGGATTAGTTTTCAAACACAATCAGGAGAACCAAAATCAGAATTAAAATCTTTTCTTAGAGCCAGAGGAGGATCCGGGACAATAGTAGCAGATATCTCGCTCATCGGATTAAATACTTGGAGAAAGATTCCATTTGGTATAAAGGAATTTGATGAAAATGAAGAATATAATAATCTTACTACATATGAATTCATTCCTAAACAAAAGGGTATTTACAATATCTATGCTCAGTATAAAATAAATGGCGTATTAACAGCAGGTGATTATTCAATTGGAATTATTAAAAGAGACTCAAACTCTACTACTCATACTTTGATAGCAGAAGAAACCTCTTCGGTTGTTTCCGTATTAAATTTATATATAGGTTCTCCAACCAGATCAGTGCAAACTTTGGTAGCATTAGAGGCTGGTGATGCTATAGTTATTGGAGTAAAAACGCCATTAGCATCTATAATTTTATTAGGTTCTACTCATTCCTATTTTACAGTACATCAAGTAAAGTAAATAGCGCTATATCAAGAAACCGACCTTATTATTTCAAAAATTTGATTAACTGATAGTTAACTTTCACTATCTTTCAGTCTCTGTACTACTTTTTATATGTACATTATCTAAGATGCTTATTTTGCCATCCACTTCTAAAATAGCAAGTTCTATTTCAGAAATATCACCTTTACCATGCTCACGACCTATTTGTTCCAACTCTTCTATTGAAATCTTATTCTTGTCCATTTCTATTTTATTGGGTTCACCATGACAAATAAGAATAGCAGGAGAGCCTTGCACCAATCGGTTCAACGCTTTACTTTTGTAAATAGTAATTTCAAGAATCTTATTTATTATCATTATTGTTATTACGGCGATTATAGCTCCCCAAATTGTATCTTCAGAGGCACGCATAATATCGCCTACTATTTCACTGACTAACATTACAAAGACAAGATCGGCAATAGACAATTGTCCTACTTCTTTCTTTCCGAGTAGACGCATCGCTATTATTACAAAAAGGTAGAGTATAATGGCATTTAACACAGTATTCCAAGGCATATCTTAATCTTACGAAATAAATATTAATAAACGGTCTACACTCTCAACGTACTCCTCAAGTGTATAAATTACAAGCTGTATTCTTCTATACATTTATCATTGGTCTGATTTCTATTTAGGACACGATTTATTCTGAAACAATTAGTATTTCAAATTATTTGAAAATAAGAGAAAGGTGTCCCTTTGATAGACACACCTCTCTCTAGTAGTAATTGAATAATTCAATCGTGCCCTTCAGTCTTAACGATTTTGTTGTATAATCCCATAATCAGAAATGAAGTTGCACATTGGCCTACTAGTAAAGCAATATGATTTTTTCCACAACATTTCAGTGTAAGAGATGCAGCCATTGCAGCTAATGACGCTGTTAAATAAATACCTGAGGGGATTTTCGATGTTTGTTTTTCAATTGCAACAGTAAATTTGCCTTCATTTGGAGTTGTCATTGCCATAATAAATAATTTTTTTGAATGTTAATACTACATGATTTATTGGAATATCTTCCTTTATAATCTATAACTGAAAGCTATGATAGCACTTTCTATTAAAAAATCTAACTCTTACTATTCAAACTTATTAGATATTCTCTACTCTTTATCTTTATCAATTTTCCCTGTTAATTTACCAATATAGAAAATAACGAAACATATCAGAGAAATTACTGCTATTGCTCCCACAATATAGAGTAGGATAGCAGATACTACTTTAACCCCTATAATAAGAAACGTAAGAAAAAGCGCGATGGAGATTATTCCTATTGCTATTAAAATGTTTTTAAATGCATTCATATTATTTTTATATTAAAAATATTAAATGACATATTAAATCAGACTTATCCTAAATGATGACCACCAGTTACACCATATACTTCAGCTGTTACATAGCTCGATTCCTGAGAAGCTAGAAATACATAGACACTAGCTAGTTCGGCCGGTTGACCAGCTCGCTTTAGAGGTGTTTGTTGTCCAAATTTGGGTAGTTTTTCCTGTTGTTGCCCTCCGCTTATCTGCAAGGGAGTCCAGATTGGTCCAGGCGCAACACTATTGGCCCGTATGCCTTTCGATGCTATTTGTTTTGCCAGTCCACGGGTAAAGGCAATGATAGCACTTTTTGTTGCTGCATAGTCCAATAAATCGGGACTTGGTTGATAGGCCTGTATTGACGAAGTTGTTATAATTGTTGCCCCAGCAGGTAACAAGGATAAAGCTTCCTGTACTGTCCAGAATAATGAAAAAATATTGACATTAAAAGTATCAGTCAACTGTTCTGTTGTAATCTCTTCTATATCAGTTTTCGAAACCTGTTTTCCTGCCACTAACGCCAGAGTATCCAGCCCTCCAAGTTTTTCATGAGCTTCTTTAACCATTTTTCGACAAAATTTTTCATCTGTAAGGTCTCCAGGGATAAGGACTACTTTCTTACTTTCTTTTTCGAGAAGTTCAACTAAAGAATCTACGTCTTTTCGTTCCGAGTCCATATAATTGATAGCTATGTCGGCACCTTCACGGGCATAAGCTATTGCAACAGCACGGCCTATACCTGAATCACCGCCTGTTATTAGAGCTTTTCTTCCTTGTAACCTACCATTTCCTTTATAGCTCTTTTCTCCACAATCGGGGATTGGTTCCATTTCGTACTGAATTCCCGGATATTCCTGAAGTTGCTTAGAGTAACCATCTTGTCTGTATTGAGTCAATGGATTTTGTATCCTGTTTTCAAATTTCTTATCCATACACTTTCATTTTATAAATTAATAATTTTTCATTCCTCCTCCGTCCTACTAAAAGCAAATATCTTTTCCCTTTCATCTTTGATTCCTGTCAGTTTATTTTTTATAATTTGAGCTGCTATCATACTAAATGTTATTCCATTACCTCCATATCCTAATGCATAAAACATTCTCCTTCCCCCTGGCCAATTACCGATATATGGCAATCCATCTTTGGTTGAGCTAAATGTTCCACACCATGCCATATCTGTTTTGAAAGGAATGGTTGGGAATAATTTTTTGATTTTAATTTCCAGTATAGATACTTTTTTCTTCAATAACAGATCTCTTTTAGCAGGATCTTTAAATCCCTCATCTTCTCCGCCTACTATAATACGGTTTCTTCCATCAGTACGTATATAGAGATATGGCTCTTTTGTTTCCCATATCAGACTTTTTCCATACCAGATGTATTTTTCATCAATAGGTTCAGAAATAATCGCATATGTTGAAGTGAGGTTCATAACTTGTTGGGGTAAAAAACGTCCGGCTTCGAATCCCGCGGCAATGACTGCATATTTACACCTTATCTTTTTCCCTGCTGTAGTAATTAATTGATACTCTTTCTGATGTTCGTCCCACCCTAAGATTTCTGTATGAGTAAATACTTCCAGATTATTATTTCTCATATGAAAATCTATCAAATGCGTTGCTGCCTTATAAGCATCTATCTGGGCTGACGCATCGTTTTCGAGGCAACCAGAAGCCTTAATCCCATATTTTTCCTGTAATTGTTCTTTATTCAAGATAGATACAGGCAGTTTATGCTTACACCTGATTTCATACTCTTTTTCTATCAACTTTTGTCCTTTCTTATTACTGGCATAATAGACGCTAGGTACTCTTTCGAAATCGGGGTTAAAATCAATATTTTTGAAAACATTTTCTATATCCGTTATGGATTGTAGACAGGACTGATAAGCTTTAACAGCTGAGTCCTCTCCTATTATTTTCATCATCTCACACAGCGGAGTATCAATTTCATATTGTAATAATGCTGTGCTTGCGATAGAACTACCTGTAGTAATACTGCGTTTGTCGACCATCACACATTTGATCCCTGCTGTACATAACTCATGCATCACCAAAGCTCCTGTAACACCTGTTCCGATAATCGCTACATCTGTAGATATATCGGTTTTCAACGGATTGAAGTAATTATATAATGGGTTTTTAGCTATCCAATAAGGTAGCCCTGAATACAAGTCCATAGCATATTAATTACCATTATTGGAATATTCAAGGCTTTCTTTTGAATAAGGAAATAATCCAAAGCAAGACTACCGCACCTATTACAGACATTAAAAGTACTCCTAATATACCACTGCTGTTTATTCCCAATAACGCATAGATCCATCCTCCAAGTAAACTACCTACTAGGCCTACAATAAGGTTTATGACTATCCCAAAACCTCTACCCTTCATTATCCATCCGGCTATTGCTCCGGCTGCAATACCGATAATAATCGACCAAAGAATTCCTAATCCTTCCATAATTAATTGTTTTATTATTGTTTGTATTACATTCCCTCTAGATGCTTTTTCAATTACTTGTAGAAGAAAATGATTTGTTGTGAGATATTTTATATTAATAAAAACACCATCTTTAGATAAAATGTTTATAATCAACATCATTGTATAGCTATAAACTTTTAATGCTGAATACTTGTTTTAATTAATTTACCTATATAGATAATTTTCGCTTCAAACAATAAATAAGTCACTGTTAATCAACATATTAAGATTTATTTGATTGGTCAATCATGTGTTAAAT
>NZ_JAEPKU010000190.1 GCF_016652235.1 Dysgonomonas sp. Marseille-P4677 | reverse complement strand
TCTTGAAATCTTAAAACTTGATAATCTTGAAACTTAATACCGGTAGTCCCAGGCACAGCTTACACAGCTCTCCATAAAGAACTATATATCAATAATTTATATTCACATATCTATCTATTCATCTAACAATCGCCTAACATTATTAATACTGAAGTTTTACAAAAATAATACTTTATAAAAAATAAATACTTTAATAGGACAATAACTTTTAGATCAAAACCCTCTCTCGGATTGCGGATGCAAAGATACTGCTTTTATTCAATTTCGCAAGTTGTTTGACTATTTTTTTTGAAAATTTACACTTTTCAGACAAATACCCTCCAATTTCATTTGCATAAATAACACACTACATGTGATTTAACCACCAATATAAAAATCACAAATTTAGAACATAAAAGGTCTGAAATATTCTCTTTACAGCAAAACAAGCTAATATAACGGGAGTGCATTATATGTTTGAGTCTTTAGTGGGAGAGCAAGTAGCTTTTGAAAGAAGTATACATGAAACAGGGTTCCCCGATTTTTAAAAGATGTTGATTATATTTCAATTACTTACTCTGATAAGATTATGGAAAGTATTTAAATCAAAATTAACTTTTTCAATATACGTGTAGTGCAACCAAGACATTATCCATTAAACTTTTTACGTTGATCTGTAATGGTTTCCTAAATATATATGATTTGAAAACACTTAAAATTATGTCTTTATCTGATAATAAAATAGTCCCCCACTCTGTGAATACTTTTCTTTTTCTAATTCTGACAATCCACTTCGTGCCGTAGTTATCAATAGAGTATCATTATACTTTCCCCCAAAAGTGCAAGAAGCCACATTTGGTACAGGTGTTTCAACTTTACCTGTTAATTCACCTGTTTCAGGATTCCAGATATATACACCAAAGCCACCCCATTGAGCTACCCATAACAGCCCGTCTTTATCTATTATCATACCATCCGGTATACCTAATTCAGTAGGGACCCAGATGGCTACCCGGTTAAAAAGAATAGAACCCCGTTCTTTATCATATAAAAATTCTTCAATACACCCTCGTCCAGAATCGGCGTAATACATCTTATCGCCTGTTTTGTTCCAGACTATACCGTTAGGAATGCACTGACAATCTAAAGCCTTATTAGTCGATAAATCAGGATTCAGGCAATACAGGCAACCTGTACGATTATGATTTTCCATGTGCATCACACCAAACCATATGCGTCCCTCAGGAGAAATTTTGGCGTCATTGATACGAAATCCAAGGTCAATAAAGTCAAACTGAGTTAATATTGTATATATTTTCTTTTGCAAATTGTAACAGATTATCCTATCCCGCATTGTTAGCAGTACCTCTCGTTCTTCGCAACCTAACAATATAACAGATGAAATCATATCAGGAAACTTATGGCACTGATACGAACCTTTATACAATGCATATTCATGTAAAATACAGGATTCAATATCTACCCATAATATTTTTTTTGAATAGGGAAGCCAGATAATGCCTTCCCCAATAATATCTTGCGATTTATATAAAAGTTTTGCTTTCATCTATTATTCAGTATCCTGCATTAAGGCTGATCTCCCACCGTCCATTAACACTGTGGTACCACTGATAAAACGGGCCAAAGGAGATGCAAGATATACACATAAAGAAC
Organism: Dysgonomonas sp. Marseille-P4677; assembly: GCF_016652235.1. Classification (GTDB taxonomy): domain Bacteria; phylum Bacteroidota; class Bacteroidia; order Bacteroidales; family Dysgonomonadaceae; genus Dysgonomonas. Next base: position 3,800 of record NZ_JAEPKU010000190.1, on the reverse strand, counting down.
CGACTTCCTCTACTGTACCGATACACTTTACCGGATGAAGGTTAATTGTGCGTTCCCGTTCCGCTAAAGCATCGGGGAATGACTCGAACCATGTATCATTGCCGGCTGTATCGATAAATCCAGGTGCCAGCCCAACGGTACGAATAGAAGGTCCCCACTCTATAGCCAGACTGCGAACAAGTCCGGTGATAGCCGTTTTTGTTACATTATATGGAAAACAACCGGGAATGGTGGAATAAGCATGATTGGACGTCATTAGTAAGATTACTCCATTACTTGACTGTTCAAGATACGGCTTGCAAAGTTTGGCTAATCTCCAGTGAGAAGTCAAATTCAAATCAATATTATATTGCCATCTTTCTTCCGTACATCCAGCCGCTCCTTCAAAAACATTCATTCCAGCGCTAGACACTAATATATCAAGCCGTCCAAAATGCTGAATAGTTTTTTTAACAAGAGTTTTCAGGTCTCTGTCTTTAGTTACATCAGCTTGAGTATATAAAGACTGACCACCGGCATTATCCACAGCTTGTCGAAATTCTTGTATCTTTTCTTCATCTTCTTTTTTACGCGAGCATCCAGAAATATGGGCACCTGCGCGGGCAAATTCTTTGGCTGTGCCTAATCCTATGCCTGAAGAAACCCCAGTTATAAGAACAACTCTATCTTTGAAATTAATTTCTAAACTCATAGGATTAAATATAAAAGTTATTAGGAGGATTAGATACAATTCCAGGATGTGCTTCCATTTCCGCCTCAATGAGGTCAACTCCAAGTCCCGGTTTTTCTGACAAATGAAGATGCCCATCATATACCATATCAGCAATAGGATTATCGATTATATTGTCACGCCATAGTACATCGTTGAACATAAACTCCTGTCTGAAGAAATTAGGAATTGAAGCACAGACATGCGCCGATGCCAATGTAGATAGCGGCCCGTTAGGATTATGTGGAGCAATCAATACATTATATGCCTCAGCCATAGTTGCCATCTTTTTCATTTCGGACGGTCCGCCACAACGTGTTATATCAGGCATTATTACATCACATACGTGTTTTTCGAGAAGAGACCGGATACCAAAACGTGTATAGTGGCGTTCTCCTACACAGATAGATACATTTGAAGGTATTCTTTCACGCATAGCCCGTAACGTACCTGAGCTTTCAGGACCGGCAGGTTCTTCATACCATGCTATATCCAGTTTGGAGAGGCGTTCAGCCATTTTCACCGCAATGTGGTAATTAAGCATTGCATGTGTTTCTATCATAATATCAAAATCCTTACCAACTACTTCGCGTACAGCCGCAGACACATCATATGCCAGATTCTGTTGATGGGAAGTAAGTGTCAAGTTAGATTTAAGATCTTCCCCGTAGAAATAATTAGTATGTGCAAACGGATCAAACTTTAGCCCAGTAAATCCTGCATCTTTAACAGCTTTTGCCTGACGAGCATAGTCTTCAGGATTATGACCTCCCCCTGTAAACCAATAGTTTGCATAAAGCAGAATATCTTTGCGATACGCTCCTCCCAATAATTCATAACAAGGCACATTCAACACTTTCGCTTTCAGATCCAGCAAAGCCATATCTATCCCACTTATCGCACACATGCTGGCACCATAAGGACCTATCCAGTTAAAATCACGGTAAAGCTTGGTCCAAATAAAGTCTGTCTTCATTGGGTCTAGTCCTATTATAGTTTTACCCAAATGTTCTGCCGCATGATATACGACCGGACTACCAGGCCAATTTGTAGCCTCACCAACTCCAGTATAGCCTTCATCTGTATAAATTTTTAATAATGTCCAGTTGTATTTTATGCCCTGTACAAGCCAAACTTTTACATCAATAATTTTCATTTTAATCAGATTTAAGAGTTATGTTATCTTACATAATCCCATATTTATCAAAAGCATCACGGGCTTTCATTCCTTCCTGTATTTTTTTCAAAACCATTTTTTCTCCTCTGGCTTTCTCTAATGCTTTTGTAAAAACTTCTGTCTCAATATTTCTTGGAACGGCACATACTCCGTCAATATCACCAATCAATATATCCCCGTCATTAATGACCACCCCATCCATCCGAATAGGGACACGGAAATCGATTACCTTACCACGTGGAGCCTGATCTTGTGCAAAAGGACCATAAGAAAAACATGGAAAGTTAAGATCCAGAATACCATTTGTATCTCTGGAAAATCCATTTACAACAGCGCCAGCAGCCTTACACTGCATTGCCCGAGCACTCATCAACTCTCCCCATACAGCATAACCCGGAGATGAACCCGAACATACATATATTTCATCTTCCTTCAAATCATCAAGAGCCTCAAGCATGAGCCCGAACGATTTTTTCAATATGGGATTATTACCTATTTCGTCCGTATGTTCAGAGACATCAGCTTCGAGTACGGTCATAGCACGGCCTACAACAAACATATCGTCTCGCAGTGGACGTATTTGAGCAGGAAGAAACTGGTGCAGATAACCTAATTTATCCATTATATCACCAACCACCGCGGTATATAATTCTTTCTTTATCAATTTAAAGAGTTCTTTATCATTATTCCATTCATGCATAATCATTTTTTTTTTAGTTATTATATACAAAATTAATTCTCATATATCATTTCTCTCTATTTATTAAGGCTCGTAACGTATGTAATAAGGGTCAGAAAAGAGCAAATAGTGTAAAATACGGAACTACTATTTACCGACCTCCCGTGGCGATATTCCAACACGCTGTTTAAATATTCTTGAAAAATATTGTGGGGACTGATAACCACATTCAAAAGCTATTTCTTTTACGGATAATTCAGTATTTCTTAGCAATTCTATCGACTTATCAATACGTATCTGATTCAGATAATCCAACGGGGATATGCTCAGATTTTGAGCGAATAACTTCCGCAGGTAGCGTTCTCCTATTTCGGTATGTTTTGCTATATCTCCGACATTGATATCCGAGCGATAATTAGTACGGATAAAATTAATAGCCTTACGCAAGGTATCATTAGTACAAATAGGGAGGTATGTTTCATCCAGATGCCTGAATATGAGAATAAGCAGTTCAGCATAATACATGATGACCAAATACTGGTAATACTTGCTTTTTACATTCAACTCATTCACAATACGTTGAACAGACCTCATGATACGTACATTGTTGACAATCTTTATCAATCGGTTTTTTTCCGAAAAAATTGTAGCCGGGGTCAACTCTTTTGTTGTACTCTCATTGAAAGTATCAAGGCGAAGAAAGACATCAGGTAAAAACTCCAACTGCATCAATGTAGCCCCTTCCGCTCCCGCTTCAAAAGAGTGATTCACATTAGAACATATTATCATCATTTCATCCTTATTGAAACTGACACTTTCGTCATGCATACGAACAATACAACTTCCTTTCTTCACAAAATTGATTTCAATACGCAGATGTTCATGCGGTCCATATTTCTCAAAAGGCTTGAATGAAACAAAACGGAATACGTCTGCCAATCTTTTTTTTTCAAGATCGCGGGTAATATATTCAAGACTATCAAAAAGATTTTTCTCACCCATATGACTAAATTTAGTTTCCAGTACAATTATTTACATCTCATTATAAATCAATGTTAGTCACATTAATCCGAAATAGCTGCTTTTATTAATCTTTTTAATCAAGATTATATATTTAGAGTACAGCTCATATTTGTCTTGTAGTGTAATTATGCAGTCAGATAAGCCAGCTGCATAGTTACAGTATACAATCATAGTTATAAATAGAAAAACATGTTGACTAATTATTGTATAAT
>NZ_JAEPKU010000001.1:99160-180438 GCF_016652235.1 Dysgonomonas sp. Marseille-P4677 | reverse complement strand
CAACTCTATACAGCTAAATAAAACATTATAAATTAGAACCTAAATGATTACGACGCGACAAAAACAAAAGAATATGCGACAAAATTAATCCTGGTACAACAATTCCAAATAAATAGAAGATGATTTCATTGAATAATAACTCATCCTATCAATAAATTTGTTTTGTGCATTTATTACATGAATACTGGTGTGATGGTATAAATACCATCGTGTATTTAAACTATGTTTAGAGGGGCATATCGATTGGTCTGAAGTGCTTTTTAGGCTATAGGCTATAGAGTTACTGTTTTTTAATATACTTATTAAGTCTTATTATGGAATCAGTCTTAATCATCCTTTCAAAGATTAACCTAAATCTCTGTAATGATCTATTAAGTTCCTTTTATATTTTTTTGAAAGATACAAAAGGAATTGATAAAAATACACAACAATTAAAAGATTAAAATAATAACTAACAAAGAATCCATGAAACTTTTTTTACCGCTAATCTTACTTTTTTGTTTTTTAATAACACCTTCCTCCGTTCGCTCTCAAGATGCTGTAATTACAAGTCCCAACAAAGATATAAATATGAAAATATTTATCGAGAATGGAACACTGTTGTATACTGTAAATTATAAGGATGCGGTGATTCTTGAAAAATCACCCTTAGGATTACAAACAAACGAAGGTGATTTCACTACTTCCCTATCGTTTGTTGAGAAATCGGAAAATAAAATAAGTAAAACATATACACAAGATAAAATTAAACGTTCAAAGGTAAACTATGAAGCGAATACACTGAAATATACCTTTCAGAATGGGAAAGGACAAAAGATGTCTGTTCTTTTCCAAATAAGTAATAATGATATTGCTTTCCGATACGAACTTCCTGCATGGGGTGATCGTAGGGCATGTGTAGTAGTGGAAGAAATCACAGGCTTTCGTTTTCCTTCATACACGACTGCATTCCTATCTTATATGATGGGCCCAATGGGAGCTTTTGCCCGGACTTCCCCTAGTTACGAATCCGGTTATCAGGTTGACGTTCCTATCGGAAATACCAAGTCTAATACAGGTTATGTATTCCCGGGACTGTTCAAGGTAGGAGAAAATGGTTGGGCTTTACTTTCCGAAACAGGAGTAAGTAGCTTATATTGCGCCTCACATTTAAGTGCTTATAAAGAGGGCCTCTATACTGTCGAATATCCAAATCAGAAGGAAAACAATGGGTTTGGGAGTGTTGGTGCCCAGCTAAGCTTGCCTGGTGCTACACCATGGCGTACAATTACAGTAGGTAAAGAATTGAAACCAATCGTAGAAACGACTATTCCTTTTGATGTAGTAGAACCATTATATGAACCAATAAAGAAGTATAAGCATGGTAGAGGAACCTGGAGTTGGATCGTATGGCAGGATAATAGTATGAATTGGGATGATCAGGTAAAATATATTGATTTGGCATCTGAAATGGGATATGAATATATTTTAATAGATGCGTTATGGGATACTAATATCGGCCATGATAAGATGGTGAAACTGATTGAATATGCCAATTCTAAAAATGTAGATATTTTCCTATGGTATAATTCTAACGGTGGTTTTAATGACGCTCCTCAAGGTCCAAGAAATAAAATGAGCACATCAGTAGAGCGTAAGAAAGAGATGAAATGGCTAAAAGATGCAGGAGTTAAAGGTTTGAAAGTCGATTTTTTCGGTGGAGATAAACAAGAAACAATGCGCTTGTATGAAGATATACTCTCCGATGCTAACGATTACGGATTGATGATTATTTTTCATGGCTGTACCCTTCCTCGTGGCTGGGAGCGCATGTATCCAAATTATGTTGGAAGCGAAGCGGTGCTGGCTTCCGAAATGTTGATTTTTTCCGAAGGAGTGAGAAATGATGAAGCTTTTTATGCTTCTCTTCATCCTTTTATCCGCAACACTGTCGGTTCTATGGAGTTTGGTGGCGTTTTATTAAATAAATACCTTAATAAAGGAAATAAAGAGGGACAAAAGCGCCAGACTACAGATGCTTTTCAATTAGCGACTGCCATACTTTTCCAAAATCCGGTACAGATGTTCGCTCTTACACCCAATAATCTTTTCGATACGAAAGATTTTGTAATTGATTTTATGAAAAAAGTTCCCACCACATGGGATGAAACATTGTATATTGATGGGTATCCTGGAAAATATACGGTGATAGCTCGGCGACACGGCGATCATTGGTATATTGCAGGTGTAAATGCAGAGAAAGAACCTATAAATCTGAAGTTAGAATTACCTATGTATGCTGCGACGAAAGCGCAGCTCATTAGTGACGATAAGAAACAAGAAATTATACAGAAAGAAGTGAATATAAATAAAAATGGAATACTGGAAGTAACCCTTCAGCCACGAGGCGGATTTGTATTATCAAAGTAAAAAATAAATAGATATGAAAACTCATTTAATATTTTTGCCACTACTCGTTCAAATATTACTTAACTTGCCTATTGTCAGCTTTGCTCAGAACCCTCTTATTCAAACTAAATATACAGCCGATCCCGCTCCAATGGTTTACAATGATACTGTATTTCTTTATACCACTCATGATGAGGATGATGCTGAAGGGTTTAAGATGTTGGACTGGTTGCTGTATTCTTCTACTGATATGGTAAACTGGACTGATCATGGAATAGTGGCAACCTTAAAAGACTTTAAGTGGGCAACACGCGATAATGGAGCTTGGGCACAACAATGTATCGAGCGAAACGGAAAGTTCTATATGTATTGTCCCCTACACGGTCAAGGAATTGGTGTACTTGTAGCTGATACTCCTTATGGTCCATTTAAAGATCCTATAAACAAACCACTTGTATGGCAAAAAGAGCATTGGGACGATATTGACCCTTCTGTGTTCATTGACGACGACGGCCAGGCTTATATGTATTGGGGAAATCCAAATGTTTACTATGTAAAACTCAATGAGGATATGATATCGTATTCAGGCGATATCGTGAAGTTGGAAAATAAGCCTGAACATTACCAGGAGGGTCCTTGGGTATATAAAAGAAATGGGCATTATTATATGGCATTTGCCTCTACTTGCTGTCCAGAGGGAATAGGTTATGCTATGAGCGGTTCGCCAACGGGGCCGTGGACAACTAAAGGACATATCATGAAGCCAACTCACCGTAGCCGGGGAAATCATCCCGGTATTATCGACTATAAGGGTAGTTCTTATGTTTTCGGATTAAGTTATGACTTAATGCATCTGGAAACCTTTAAACATCACGAACGGAGATCGTCTATGGCTGCAAAAATGCTTTATAATACAGATGGGACTATTCAAGAGGTTCCTTATTGGGCGGAGACAATTTTGGAACAAATCGAACCATTCGACCCTTACCGCCGTGTAGAGGCTGAAACTATGGCATGGGGTTACGGTCTGAAAACGGAAAAGATGCCTGATGGTAGAATTTGTTTGACGAATATTGATAATAATGAATCTTTATGCCTCCGTGGGGTTGACTTCAAAAAGGGCGGCCGGGAATTTTCTGTCCTAGCAGCATGTAATGTCGATGGAGGTTATATTGAGCTTCGTTTAGGTAGTACTACAGGGAAGCTTATAGGAACATTGCCTGTAACACGTTCGGGAGCTATGGATAGATATAAGCTTTTGTCGTGCCCGATTAAGGAAGCTCAAGGTGTGCATGATCTGTATCTCTGTTTTAAAAGTAATTCTCAAAAAGACAATCTTTTCTTTTTAGATTATTGGGAGTTTAAACAATTATAAATCAGAGTAAAAATTGCTTTTATATTGTTTGTTGATCTTTGTTGTTTCGAGAGAATAATAATCTAAAAGAACAGAAAGGCTGTTACAACCATACAAAATAGATGCTTGGATGCAGGACGCAACCGAACCTGAGAATAATAACTTACAACATAGATAGATAAATAACGATTAAACGCCGAGAGAAATGTATCGTAATGTTTATCCACTTTATATCAGCAAAACTATACATAAGGAACTGCGTAAAAATGGCCCTAAAAAGAAGAGGCCAACAGCCCTTATAATACAGAAGAGGGGGCCGAATATCTTCCCCCTCTCCTATTTTATTTAAATAACCTTTATCCCTTGATTGAGAAAGCAAATACGGTTTCACTCTTAAATATTTCACCTGGTCTCAGTATCACACTCGGATACTCAGGCTTATTAATGCTATCTGGAAAATGTTGAGTTTCAAAACATACTGCTGCCCGTGAAGGGTAACGATGTCCATGCTTTCCTTCCAAATTTCCTGTCATCCAATTCCCTGTATACATCTGCACTCCAGGCTCAGTGGTCAACACATCCATTTGTATACCGGTTTTAGGAGAATAACATTCTATTGCAAGATTACATCCACCGTCAAATTTATCTAAAACCATTGTATGATCATATCCCTTCCCAAAATGGAGCTGCTCAAAATCATCTTCTATGCGCTCCCCTATAGTATGAGGAGTTGTAAAATCGAACGGAGTACCTTTCACTTCTTCCGCCTTACCATAAGGTATAGCAGTATTATCTGTAGGCAAATATTTAGAAGCATGCATCACTAGTACATGGTCGTTGATACTAGGATCACCTTCGCCCGATAGATTAAAATAAGAATGATTTGTCAAATTAATAATTGTGGCCTTATCAGTTTTTGCCTCATAGTTTATCTTCAATGCATTCTCATTTGTCAGGCAATAAGTAATTGTCACATCAAGGTTTCCGGGAAAACCTTCTTCACCATCTTTTGATGTATAAGAAAGCTCTAGAGTTTGCGAATCCACTTGCTTTGCATCCCACACAACCGAATTAAAGCCTTTCAACCCTCCATGAAGATTATTTGGTCCATTATTTACAGCCAGTTTGTATACTACGCCATCTAATGTAAATTGACCGTTAGCTATACGGTTTGCCGTACGTCCACACACAGCTCCAAAATACGGCTCTTCCGAATTGAGGTATTCATCAAGACTACTCTGGCCTAAAACGACATCCGTCAATTTGCCATTCTTATCCGGAACAGACAAAGAAACTATTTTTGCACCGCAATTGATTACAGTAACTTCCGCTCCTTTATCATTTGTGAGAACATACATGTGCACTTCTTTGTTATCTACTTTACCTGAGAAGTTTGCAGGATTCAATCCTGACTTAGTAAGGGTTGTTTGCATGATATTTTATCTGGTTTATATTAGTTTATATATTAACAAGAAGATTAAATGTTAAGCGCAAATATACAATAATATTTTAAGGGGTATAAAAGTAATTCGGATAGTTGCAAAGATTTAATTATTAAAAAAAACAAAAATAGTATCGAAAGATGTATTTATTTTGTTCCTTTGCAGCGAATTTGGGTGTTTTATATCCATATGTAAAACTATCTAAATTGTCTTAATTGGAATATGTCTGATAAACGTCAAGTAAAAACGGTATCATTATTTACAGCAGGGGTAATCACTACAATCAGTATCACTCTTGTACTTTTCTTATTGGGACTTACGATCTTGGTCGCATTTACAGGAAAAGGACTCGCGTCCTACGTTAAAGAAAACATTGGAATATCCATTGAGCTGACCGGAAATCTGGATGCCGCCGCTATTCAGAGAACAAAAGCTAAAATAGAGGCGAATCCTTATGTAAAATCGACTATATACATCAGTAAAGAAGAAGTAAAGAAGCAATTAATTGAAGACTTGGGAGGTGACCCTGAAGAAGTTTTAGGTTATGATCCTTCGCGAAGTTACTTTGATGTATTTATCAAGTCGGAATATGTAAATACGGATAGCATAAAGAAGGTAGAAGCCAGCTTCAAAGAGTTTAAATTAACTAAAGGACTTTCTTTTAAAGAAGAAGATATAGCCAAAGCGAATGAAAACTTATCTAAAGTCGGCTCCATCCTCCTTCTCCTTGCAGTGATACTTATTGTCATTTCATTTACATTAATTAGAAATACTATACAATTAAATATCTACTCAAAACGTTTTCTTATCAATACGATGAGACTGGTAGGCGCTACTAATGGTTTTATTCGGAGACCTTTTATATTTAGCACAGTCATATCCGGCATCTTAGCTGCTATTCTGGCTAACGTCGCAATAACAGGTGTTATTTATTACTTTACACGAGAATATCCGGAATTGATATCTATTGTAAAAATGTATGAACTGTTGGTTGTATATGGAATTGTTTTAGTTTCAGGAATCATTATCACAGTATTAGCAACTATATCGGCAGTTAATAGGTATTTAAAAATGACAACAAATAAACTTTATCACGTATAAATCATTATGGATAAGAAAAATTTTGCTTTTAGTAAACAAAACTATATTATTTGCGCGGCTTCGGTAATCCTCATTATCGTTGGATTCATTTTAATGACAGGACCGGCGACTACAGTTGAAGGAGGTTTCGAACCTGACATCTTTAGTACCAAGAGAATTGTAGTAGCACCAATGGTTTGTTTTGCAGGGTTCCTTCTTATGATTGTGGGCATATTATTCCCTCGTAAGAAAGAATTGGCTGAAGAGAAAAAAGAGCGCACTAACTAAACAAAACACATAATCAAGGATGAGTATTATTGAAGCAATTATCATTGCTATTGTAGAGGGACTTACAGAGTTTCTGCCGGTATCTTCGACAGGACATATGATTATCGCCCAGAGTCTGTTGGGCATAGAAAGCAATGAATTTGTAAAAGCATTCACTGTTATTATTCAGTTTGGAGCTATTCTTTCGGTAATTGTATTATATTGGAATCGATTCTTTAGATTAAATAAGGACATTCCCGAATCGGCAAAAGGAAAACTGATCGATACAATTTTTTATAAGTACGAATTTTATTGGAAGCTGCTCGCCGGATTTATACCTGCAGCTATCTTAGGCTTTCTTTTCAACGACGTAATAGATGAATTACTCGAGAGTGTGCTGGTTGTAGCCATCATGCTAGTATTGGGTGGTATTCTCATGCTATTTGTAGACAAGTGGTTCAGCAGACCCGAAGAAGGGCCTCAGAATATAACATATAAGAACGCATTTATTATCGGTTTTTATCAATGTATAGCTATGATACCGGGGGTCTCCCGATCAATGGCCACAATCGTAGGAGGTATGAGCAGAGGGTTGAGCCGTAAGAATGCTGCTGAATTCTCATTTTTTCTGGCCGTTCCTACTATGGCGGCCGCAACAGGATACAAACTCCTGAAGTTGATAATGTCCGATACAGGCTTTGACTTGTTGAAAGATAATATTGGAGTATTAATAATAGGTAATGTTGTTGCTTTTATAGTCGCATTACTTGCTATCAAGTTCTTTATTGGATTTGTTACAAAGTATGGCTTTAAACTTTTCGGGTGGTATCGTATTATTGTGGGAGGTATCCTATTAGCATTATTGCTTACTGGACATGAATTAGCGATCATATAATGGATTTTATATCAGGAGAAGTTTTATATATAAATAAGCCACTTAATTGGACTTCATTTACTTTAGTCAGAAGATTGAGAAATAAGCTTTGTCGTAAACTTGGCGTAAAGAAACTAAAAGTAGGACATGCCGGGACACTTGATCCTCTTGCAACCGGAGTAATGATTATATGCACCGGAAAAAAAACAAAATTGATTGAGACATTTCAATATCAGACAAAAGAATACATTGCGACCATAAAATTAGGAGAAACAACACCATCTTTTGATCTTGAAACTGAAATAGATGGGACATATCCCACAGAGCATATAACGAAAGAACTGGTCGAAAAAACATTAGTTCAATTCATAGGTGAGATCCAACAGGTTCCTCCTACTTATTCTGCTTGTAAAGTGGACGGAAAGAGAGCTTATGAGTTTGCTAGAGAGGGCCAGGATGTTGAACTAAAACCTAAATTACTGGCAATAGACGAAATAGAACTATTAGATTATGCCTTCCCTCAAGTAAAGATCAGAGTGGTATGTAGTAAGGGCACCTATATCAGAGCCTTAGCGCGCGACATTGGATTAGCTTTGGGCTCGGGTGGGCATTTAACAGCATTGGAACGGACTCGCATTGGCGATGTTACATTAGATCAATGCATTGATGGAGCGCAAATAGAAGAATTTGTAGAAGCTTTAATCCTTTAGACTTCTAATTAACCAGCCTACAAATTAGATTGGTTATAAAGAATTGAATAAGAATATAAACAAATTAAAATATTAAATATGAAACTTTCCCAATTCAAATTTGACTTGCCTGATGAACTGATCGCCTCTCATCCTGCTAAGAACAGGGATGAATCCCGTATGTTGGTTGTCAACCGTAAGACTGGTGAAATTGAACATAAGGTCTTTAAGGATATCCTTGATTATTTCGACAATAAAGATATATTTATCTTTAACGACACAAAGGTCTTCCCAGCCCGTTTGTATGGAAATAAGGAGAAAACCGGTGCTACTATTGAGGTATTCTTACTAAGAGAGCTCAACGAGGAATTTCATCTTTGGGACGTATTAGTCGATCCGGCTCGTAAAATTCGTATCGGAAATAAACTATATTTCGGTGATGATGATTCTATGGTTGCTGAAGTAATTGATAACACCACATCTCGTGGACGTACACTGCGCTTTCTTTATGATGGCCCTAGCGAGGAATTCAGAAAAGCTCTTTATGCTTTGGGTGAAACGCCGATTCCAAAATATCTGAATAGATCTGAAGAAGCTGATGATAAAGAACGTTATCAAACCATTTTTGCTAAAAACGAAGGAGCTGTTGTTGCTCCAGCAGCAGGATTGCATTTTAGCCGCGAACTGTTGAAACGTATGGAAATTAAAGGTGTCGATTTTGCGTATATTACGCTTCACTCAGGCTTAGGTAATTACAGGGATATCGATGTTGAAGATCTGACCAAACATAAAATGGATTCGGAGCAACTACAGATAACAGAGGAAGCAACAATGCTCGTTAATAAAGCAAAAGACGGCGGTCATCGTGTATGCGCAGTAGGAACTTCTGTAATGAGAGCAATTGAAACTATTGTAAGTACAGATGGACATCTCAAAACAAACAATGGTTGGACAAATAAATTTATCTTCCCTCCATACGATTTTGGCATAGCTGACTCCATGGTTACTAATTTCCATTTACCACAATCTACATTATTGATGATGACTGCTGCATTTGGCGGATACGATCGTATAATGGATATATATGAGCTGGCTGTGAAAGAGAAGTATCGTTTTGGTACATATGGTGATGCAATGTTGATAATATAAATGTTACTAGATAAAGAAATTTCATACGATGTATTCTTAGGCTTGGGATCCAATATAGGAGACAGAGGCGAGAATCTTGATCATGCTATAAATGAGATAGAAGAGCGGATTGGTGAGGTTATCACCACTTCCGCTTTTTATGTTACAGAACCTGTCGGATTTGAATCAGAAAATAATTTCTTGAATGCAGTATGTGAGGTGAAGACAAAGCTTCGCCCAATGGAACTTTTACAAAGGACACAAGAAATAGAAAAAAAGATGGGGCGTGTAAGCAAGTCTGATAATGAAGGCTACGCAGATCGTATAATAGATATAGATATACTACTATTCGATGATAAGATTTATTCTAACGAAAAATTGACACTTCCCCATCCACATTTGCACGAGCGAGCATTTGTATTATTACCCCTGGCCGAAATAGCTGGAACATACATACACCCCGTACTAAACAAATCTATAGACCAGTTAAAAAAAGAGTTGGGAGTATAGATTTATATCAATCTCAATCAGGAGAATCCACGCCCATGCAACATACCATAGTAATATAAAGGCTTTAACATATTAACTTTCAATTGCCATGCCGCAGCTTGCTCTTTCGACATATCGAGAAGCGTGAAAGGAAACGAAGGTTGAGGATTCTTATCATAGTCAAACTCACAGAGTAAGACATGCCCATAGTCTGTAATAATAGGACATGCAGCATAACCATTATATTTTTCAGTAGGACTCTTCCCTTCCATTAAAGAGATCAGGTTCATTGCTGCCACAGGAACTTGCTTACGTATTGCCGCCGATGTTTTACTGGTTGGGATTCCGGCACAATCACCAAGACATACAACATTTGAATACGTTTTATGTACCAGAGTTTCTTTATCTACCATCACCCAGCCTTCAGCCGCTAATTTGCCTTCCGTCCACGAAAAACCCGAATTACGAACAAAATCCGGAGCCGACATAGGAGGAGTAAAATGTAAAAATTCATAATCCTCTATGATTGGAGTAACTATCTTTTCCTCTCCCACTGTCTCTATATTCTCCATATAAACGCGTTTTGCTACCGTATCGATTCCTTTCAAACGTGTATTAAGAGTTATATCTACATTGCGTTCTTTATAGATTTCGAGTAGTCTGGGAACATAATACGGAACATCATAGAGAGCTTTTTCTGCTGTGTAGTAGTTGATAATAGCTTTCTCTCTAGTATTCTGTTTACGGGTATAATGCTCCGTCAAAAGACATATTTTTTTAGGTGCGCCACCACATTTATGTTTCGTATATGTATCGGTAAAAATAGCCTTACCTCCTGTCTCAGAAAATTTCTGAATGGCAGCCCATGTTTTGATAGCCCCATCAAAATCATAAATTGAATGGGCATTTCCTTCTCCCAACGTCTCTTTAGTTATACCCTCTGTCTTATCCCAATTTATTTGTAGACCAGGTGTCAACACTAGAAAATCATACGAAATATTACCATTTGCCTCGGTCATTATCTGATTAGATACAGGATTCACTTCTTTGACTGTATCTTTGACCCATTTTATGTTATCAGGAACACAATCCTCTTGTTTTTTCCATACTTGATCAGCTTCATAGACTCCCGATGCAACCAAGGTGAAGCCAGGCTGATAATATTGCCGATCGGAAGGATCTATAAGCGTTATATCCGGCTCCTCGAGCCAACGATCCAACAAAGCAGCCATACTAAGACCGGCAGCTCCCCCTCCTATAATAACTATTTTACCTTTTGCTTTACTTGAAAATTCTGTTAGTTTGTGTATACCGGCTGCTGCTATAATACCAACTGCACTTGTTGCTCCTGCAATTTTAATAAATTTTCTACGCGTAATTTTCTTCTTATCAGACATTCTGAATTAGTTTTAACATGGTTAATAGGTCAATAACTGCTTAAAAAGCGAGAAGTTTTAGTTAAGAAATAAAGTGATCTTGAATCGAACGATGAAGAACGGGCACCTCTCATGGCAAATATAATACTCTTTTCCGAAACTTTTTACAAGTTACAGCATAGAGTTTTCAAGAAACTAGCTCACTTAAATAAATCTGTAAAAGTAATAAAATCCCTCATCCTACAAACCCATCTGATTACTAAGACATTCATTGTGTCTACTCAATTATTATCTATAATAGATATAAATAATCAATTCTTAACAAATAGGAATGAATACAGTTGCTCGACTATAAGTTGTCGCCAACCTAAAATTGATTTAATGTAAGAAATATTTATTGTTCGTTTTCAGAATGTGAAAAATAGGCAGGAAAACAAACTACACTCTCGTTATGATACCTATCAGATGCCGTAACAAAATAATAATATCCAAATTCACCAATACTAACTGGAAATGAATAGCTATTACTTCGCAATCCGCTTATTAATATATTATAAGGATTTCTGATATCAATATCTTCCGATGAATAGGCGTAGACAGTGTAAGTATAATCCTCATTATCTTGAGGAGCATCCCACTTGATATTCAAATTACCGGCATTATCTTTATATACTTGTAAATTTATTGGTGAATTAGGAGCTTCGTTATCAAGCCAGGTAAGGGGTGGTAATTTAGCCGGAGCCGAATAATAAGTATGAATAGAGTCCTTAATTCCTTTCAGATTATTGAGTATATTCCCTGTTCTAAAATAAGCTACTCCCGAAACCTTATTATCTCGTATATATTTCATCTGTTCGATAATATCTTGCAATGACCAGTTCTGCTCATCCATCTGATACACCCCCAACCCAGGGACCACGATTCGTCCATTACTATTAGCTACCCAATCATCTACGAAGGGATAAAATCTATGTTCGCGATAATACATCATTGGGAAAACGAGATCATGCTTACCACTTTTCATCCAATGTCCAGCATCTTGAAAAACGGTTTCATATGCTGTCCAGCCATCATTTGGAGCCACATCTTGTAATACCCTATATCTTCCTAATGGAGAGCTGCTTATTTGCACCCATTTTTTTATCGCCTTTACTTTGTCATAGACTTCAGTAACTAATTGCGTTATATTATCACGCCGCCAGTCATAAAGGCTTTTACCATTTCCATATTTTTTATAAGTATCATCATCAGGAAACTTCCTAGTATTGCTTGGATAACGTATATAATCGAAATGAATGCCATCCACATCATAATTAGAAACGATTTCGTTGACTATTGAGGTGATTAATTCTCTCGACTCCGGCCTTCCAGGATCAAGATACCATGTACCATTTACTTCTTTATAATAGTTCGGTTTATTATTAATTACAGTACTCTTTCGTCTTTTACCTTTACCTGTATATTTTATTTTAGCTTTATCCATAGGATAAGTAATAAGCCAAGCATGACATTCCATACCTCTTTTGTGGCATTCTTCAATAGCAAATGCCAAAGGGTCGAAATTATCTGAATGGTTGAAGTATTCGCTAAGAGGCTCAAACTTTGATCTGTAAAACACACGTCCTTGTGCTCTTGTTTGAAAAAGCACCAGATTAAAGTTCTCTTTTTGTAATTGATCTAATATTTTTTGTAATTCCTCTTTTTGTTTACTTACACTAGTCCCCTGAGTAGGCCAGTCTAAGCCCCAATTTGTTGTTAACCATGCTGCTCTGACCTCAACAGAGGGAACTTGGGCAAAAGATAGGATGGAAAAAAGAAAGAATGCTGTTATAAATAATAATCTCATATATTATAATCCACTAAAATTGACCTCACTAAATAGGAGGGATGGCAATCTCCATGGAGAACTATTACGTGGATCGTTCCCTACATCTATGAGATTTTCCCATAATGTAAGTATGTTTCCTGTAATATTCATTTCACTGATAGGAGTTGTTGCAATACCATTTTCGATCAAAAAACCTTCTACTCCAAAGGAAAAATCCCCGGTTGTCGAATTACTGTTACCTCCATTAAATCCGGTAACCCAGATCCCCTTTTGTATAGAATGTAACAACTCATCATGATTTTTGTTCCCTTGTGCGGTCTGAATTATGGATGGGGAAGCAATTGTCGGCATAACATCCATCTTTAAAGAATTGTAGGTATCTATAAAATAAGTTTTCAATACACCTTTTTCTATGATAGCACGTTCTTTAGTAGCAACACCCTCTCCATCAAACCATCTCGCACCAAAAGCACGATTAAGATGAGGTGTATCAGTAACTGTAAGCTTATCAGATGCGATTTTTTCTCCTAACTTATTTAGTAAAAAAGAATTCTTCTGCTGAAGAGCTGTTCCATAGATAGCACTTATTATAGGAGAAAATAATCGGGATGAAGTTGTATTATCCAACAACAAATCATACCTCCCCGACTTTATTTTTGTCTGTCCAATCTTTCTCAGAGCACGCTCTAAAGCTTTCTTTCCAATACCATTTTTCTTCAGGTCATCCCAATATATCGCACTATCAAACCAGTAAGATTCTGAACGGGCATCTCCATTTGTTTTGAGAGCAACTTCAACCGTTAGATTAAATGCAGAATCATAACTTTCTGCCTCAAAACCATTGCTGGCAATCATATACTCAGCACCTACACCATCATCATACGCAGACGAAATAGAGATTATCCGTTCATCTGATTCATATATCTCCTCAACAGCCTGCCGTGCAATATACAGTTTCTGATCCGTAGATATATTGTCAAATGATTGGTCGTACAGATCTAAATCCGACCCATTGCCTTTGTAATATCTGTCTGCATTGGGTAGTTGACGAAATATATCTGGCGATAAGTACTTCGTTGAAGCTATACCTTCTTTAATAAAAGCTTCAAGTCCATTTTTATCAATGCGGTTAGTTGAGAACGTTCCATATCTGCCATCAACAAACAATTCTATATACAGCTTATTTTCCGAGCTTTGATGCAACTTGTCCAATTGAGTATTACGATACTCGAAGGAATTATTATTTCCTGTAATAATAGAAACCCGTGCTGACTGACAGCCATTCTGTAAGGCCAGTTTCATCGCCCATTGGGCAATATCTTTATGATGTTCAGTAATCATTTATTCTCCTCCAACAGTTAATTTACTGACTAATACCGAAGGTAATCCTTGTCCGACAGGAACACCTTGTCCGTCTTTTCCACAGGTCCATGCACCTTCATCTATCTTCAGGTTGTTGCCTACCATTGTAATATCGGCTAATGCCTGCGGCCCATTTCCTATAATATTTATATCCTTGATCGGCTGAGTGAGTTTCCCATTTTCAATAAGATAACCCGTTTTTACAAAAAATGTAAAGTCTCCTGCACCTATTTGTACTTGCCCATTTGTAAAATTATCCACATAGACACCTTGTTTAACAGACGCAATAATATCCATTTCAGGAATATCACCCTGTTCCATATAGGTTACACGCATACGGGGAAGCGGAGCATAGCGAAACGACTGACGGCGACCATTCCCTGTTGGAGCTACTCCATAGTGTTTCGCACTGATACGGTCATGTAAATAACTCTCAAGTATACCATCTTTTACAATATATGTTTTTTGGCTTTCCACCCCTTCGTCATCAAAATTGATTGCTCCGCGAGCAAACTCAATTGTGCCATCGTCTACTATATTTATATTAGATGAGCATATCTTTTTACCGAATTGATCTGAAAATATAGAAATATTCTTACGATTGAAATCAGCTTCGAATGTATGTCCTATTGCCTCATGTAATAAAATACCGGAACTTCCTGCTCCCATTACTACAGACATCTCCCCTCCTTTAGGCTTGATTGCCTCAAACATCAGTGATGTTTGTGCTACAACCTCTTTAGCAATAATTTCGACTAGATTTCCATTCAAAAATTCAAAGCCTTTACGATAAGCACGTGAACAATAACCATTTTCTATTTTGCCATCTTGCTCCATTGTGCATGAGCCCGACATAATGCTCATTGGACGATAATCCCACGTTAGAATACCTTCCAAATTGAAAAAGAGAATATATGAAGTAGAGTCGTTAAGACTTACAGTTGCTTTGACAACACGTGAGTCAAGTTCGAATATCCTGTCATTCAAATTCTGCACAAAGATCTTTTTGTCTGCGACTGATACATCAAGCCATGTTTTTTGTACTTTATAATAGTTATGAAAATACTTCTCCTTAATTTCAACCGAATTATTCGCTTTAGTTGACATCGTTGCAATACTTGCTGCTGTTTGTGCGGCTTTTAGCAAGTCTTTTATATCTGTATTCTCTACATAAGCATAACCAGTTTGGTCACCTGATACCACCCTAACCCCAGCTCCAAAATCGATATTCGACGCAGCACGGTTCACTTCTCCATCTCTTAAAGAAATATTATTACTAAAAGTATGCTCAAAAAAGATATCTGCATAATCCCCTCCTTTACTCAAGGCTTCAGAAATCACTTTTTGTAAATCATCCTCAGTTACAGAAAAGTGCTGTAATATATTCTGTCTATTAATTTTATCTATCATAGCTTTTCGGCGACTTCCATTTTTTTAAATTTATTAATCTGCCATATAAACATTGCAGCTGTCAATAATGTTGCTAATCCATCTGCAGTTGGTAACGAATACCACACACCATCCAGATCAAAAAACTCGGGTAATATAAACAATGCGGGTATTAGCAGAAGAAATTGACGAGTTAAACTCAGAAATATAGACTTAGCTGCCATTCCTATACATTGAAAAAAGTTTGTTACTACTATCTGAAACCCAACGAGAGGTAGCATCATTGTAATAATACGCAATGCTTTAGCTGACTCTACAGCTAAAGGAGGTGATGGATTAAATGGCAACACTACAAATTTTGGTAATAATAATCCTATCGCTAGCCCTACACTGCCAATTATCACACCTACCTTAATAGTGTAATTAAGAGTTTCCTTCACACGATTTACCTTGCCTGCACCATAGTTATACCCCACAATGGGTTGCATACCTTGTGTCAGTCCAACAAGTATCATAATAATAATCATTACTAAAGTATTTGCTATAGCGAAGGCCTCTATCGCAATATTTCCACCGAATAATTTTAAACGGGAATTGATTATAAAAGCTACCGCTGAAGCTGCGACCTGTATAAAAAACGGTGACAATCCAATACTTGCAATCGCCCATACTATTTTAGGATTAAGTCTTATATTTCTTTTACGAAGACGCAACATGCTATTCTGATTCATGAAATGATACATAACAAAGCATAACCCTATAAACATGGATATAATTGTTGCAATCGCAGCTCCTTTAATACCCCATTCCAGTACAAATATAAATATCGGTGCAATAATAATGTTTGCAACAACCCCTATGAGCATAGTATACATGGCCTTTGTTGGATATCCCGAAGCTCTCATCATACTATTGAAATTAAAGCACATAGTAAGAAAAATATTCCCCGGTAAATAATATAAAAGAAATTCTTTAGCATAAGGAAAAGTTTCTTCGGTTGCCCCTATTTGCATAAGAATAGTATCCAGAAACATAAAAAGAATCGTCACGAGGGTACCTGTAAGTATCAGTGTCATAAGGAAAGAGTTTCCAATAATTTTCTCGGCAGTATCCTTATCTCCTCTTCCCAGACAAATCGAAATTCGACTTGCAGAACCTGCACCAACCAACATCCCTACAGCCGCTGTAAGATTCATTATAGGCAGAACAATACCTAAACCACCTATAGCATGATCCCCCAAATTGGGGCCATGGCCTATATAAATACGATCTATAATATTATACAATGCATTGACCATTGTTCCCACAATAGCCGGTAATGCATATTGCCAAAGTAGTTTACTTATTTTTTTATTCTCTAATTCATCTATATTTGCAGTCTTTAGCATTCGAGTTTCTTCTAAACAGTTAAGGAGTGTAGCCCTCCCATCTTTTGAAGGTGCAAAGATACAACATATATTGCTACTTTTTTGAACAAAACATTTCAATGTTACGTATATCAATCAAAGTCTAATTGTTAAAACCAGACTTATCCTCTAACATTCTATGTTATTAAAACAGAAGTAAGATACTGATTTGTCATTATATTTTCTAACTTTGCGAGGTTATTCTTATATGAACCGAATTTTATTTTTAAAATATTAAATCTGTAAGATAGATTGATAATGAATATATTGGAATTAAGCGAACAGGAAGTTTTTCGCAGACAGAGTTTAGAGGAATTAAGAACATTGGGTATAGAGCCTTATCCGGCAGCGTTATATGACGTAAATGCATATTCAAAAGAGATAAAGGAAAACTTTAAAGATGGGGAAGACCGCCGTCCCGTTACTATAGCCGGTCGTATTATGGGCCGTCGCATTATGGGTAAAGCTTCGTTTGTGGAGTTGCAAGACTCTGAAGGACGGATACAAGTATACATATCCCGCGACGATCTATGTCCCGAAGAAAATAAAGAACTTTATAATACAGTATTCAAAAAATTACTTGATATAGGTGATTTCATTGGCATCAAAGGGTTTGTATTCCGTACTCAAATGGGTGAAATCTCTGTTCATGCAGAAGAACTAACAGTTTTGGGCAAATCTCTACGCCCACTTCCAGTAGTAAAGGTTAAAGATGGTGTTACTTATGATGGATTTACCGATCCGGAGCAACGCTATCGCCAACGCTATGTTGACCTTGTTGTGAATGAAGGCGTGAAAGACACTTTCATTAAACGCACAAAGGTTTTTAATTCTATGCGTGATTTTTTAAACGGACATGGTTATATAGAAGTAGATACACCTGTATTACAAAGTATTCCGGGTGGGGCCACAGCGCGTCCATTTATCACCCATCATAATGCATTGGATATTCCTTTGTACCTACGCATTGCAAATGAGCTATATTTGAAGCGCTTGATCGTAGGGGGCTTTGATGGTGTGTATGAGTTTTCCCGTAATTTCCGGAATGAAGGTATGGACAGAACTCACAATCCTGAGTTTACCGTTATGGAATTTTATGCTGCATATAAAGATTACAACTGGATGATGGATTTCACCGAAAAAATGTTGGAGAAAATCTGTACAGATGTGCACGGTACTACACAGGTAAAGATGGGCAATAACGTAATTGATTATAAGGCTCCTTATCCACGTGTTACTATGATAGATTCCATCAAACATTTTACCGGTATCGATATAAGTGGCATGAATGAAGATCAATTGCGAGACGTATGTAAACAACTAGAAATAGAACAAGATGCGACAATGGGCAAAGGTAAACTCATAGACGCTATCTTCGGAGAAAAATGTGAGGGCAATTACATTCAGCCTACATTTATAATCGATTATCCGATAGAAATGTCGCCGTTAACTAAAAAGCATCGTGACAATCCGGAACTTACAGAACGTTTCGAACTTATGGTAAACGGGAAAGAACTGGCAAATGCTTATTCGGAATTGAATGACCCGATAGATCAACGCGCCCGCTTCGAAGACCAACTGGCACTTTCCGAAAAGGGTGATGATGAAGCAATGTTTATCGATCAGGATTTTTTACGTGCATTGGAGTACGGCATGCCTCCAACAAGTGGTATTGGTATAGGAATGGATCGTCTTGTTATGTTTATGACTGGGCAGGAAAGCATTCAGGAAGTAATGTTCTTTCCTCAGATGCGCCCGGAAAAAGTAACAAAGAAAGACCCTATAGCTAAATATTCGGAAATAGGAATAGCCGAAGAACTTATTCCTGTTATTCAAAAAGCAGGATATTTTACAATACAGGATATGAAAGATGTAAATCCTCAAAAGATTAGACAAGATATCGGAGAAATTAATAAAAAGTATAAACTGGAGTTGAAATTACCTTCGGTAGAAGATATTGAAAGCTGGGTGGCTAAAATTAATTAATCATCCTTATTTCTAACTAAATTATAAATACATGAGTTTTCCTGGTAAAATAGCTATTTTAGGAGGTGGTACATGGGCAACCGCCCTTGCCAAAATTATGCTTAGTCAAGGTAAGCATATCAATTGGTATATGCGTCGCCCCGAACAAATAGCTGACTTTAAGAAAACGGGACACAATCCATCTTATTTGTCAAATGTTGAATTCAATCTGGATAGAATAACTTTCTATTCCGATATCAACCTGGTGGTTGAAGCCTCAGACACATTGATTTTAGCCGTACCTTCCCCTTTTCTGAAAGGACATCTTGAAAAATTAACAGTAAGCATAAGCGACAAATTTGTAATATCAGCTATTAAAGGTATTATCCCTCCCGAAAACTTACTTGTGACAGACTATCTGACTGAATATTACAACATTCCAGATCAGAATATGGCTATTATTGGCGGTCCATGTCATGCCGAAGAAATAGCCTTAGAGCGCTTGACTTACCCCACAATTGCTTGTAGTGATATAAAAAGGGCTCATGCTATAGCACAAGTATTTAATAACCGCTTCGTTCGGGCCTCGGTTTCTAACGATGTAGCAGGTATTGAATTAGCTGCTGTATTAAAGAATGTATATGCCATAGCGTCAGGCATATGCCACGGATTGAAATACGGTGATAACTTTCAGGCTGTAATCGTATCTAATGCAATATCGGAAATGGAACGTTTTGTCGATATTGTTTGCCCAATCACAAGGCGTATTCAAGATTCAGCATATCTAGGAGACCTCCTCGTTACTTGTTATTCAAGCTTTAGTCGTAATCGCACATTCGGATCTATGATCGGTAAAGGTTATTCGGTAAAAGCAGCACAGATAGAAATGGAAATGATAGCAGAGGGCTATTATGGAACAAAATGTATTAGCGAGATGAATGAGAAATACAATGTGGATATACCGATCGCCGATATGGTATATCGCATATTATATGAAAACTCTTCAGCACGTGAAGAAGTAAAGATATTGAGAGAACAAATATTAAAATAAAATAAAACAATGGATAAGGTTATCAAATTAGACATTAGCAAAACATTAGATTTTATTAGTCAGGCTGATATAAACAGCCAAGCTGCATTGGCAAAAAAATGTAACGAAACCCTGCACAATGGTTCAGGAAAAGGAAATGATTTCCTTGGATGGCTAAACCTCCCATCGTCGATCACCGATGCAGAACTAAAAGATATAGAAGATACAGCTAAAGCTTTACAGGCTAAATGTGAAGTGGTTGTATTGATCGGTATTGGTGGTAGCTATTTAGGATCAAGAGCTGTCATAGATTCTTTGTCTAATGCTTTCGATTGGTTGCAGCGCGACCGCAAGACTCCTGTTATCCTTTATGCAGGCAATAATATAGGAGAAGATTATCTTGTAGAATTACTTGCTTACCTAAAAGGAAAATCTTTCGGTATTGTAAATATTTCTAAATCGGGAACGACTACCGAACCTGCTTTAGCATTCCGTATCCTTAAAGCCGAGTTGGAAAAAACAGTAGGCAAAGAAGAAGCGAAACACCGTATCGTTGCAATTACCGATGCAGCAAGAGGTGCCTTGTTTACTTTAGCGACAAAAGAAGGATACAAAAAATATATTATTCCTGATAACGTGGGCGGACGTTTTTCTGTCCTTACCCCTGTAGGTTTGCTTCCTATTGCTTTGGCAGGGATAAATATTCGTCAATTGGTAGCAGGTGCCGCTTTCATAGAAAAAGAAACAGCTCCAGATGTACCGTTTGAAAAAAATATTGCTGAAATTTATGCAGTTACTCGTAACGAACTATATAAGAATGGTAAGAAAATAGAAATACTAGCCAATTTCAATCCTAAATTACACTATATCGCTGAATGGTGGAAACAGCTTTATGGCGAAAGCGAAGGAAAAGAAAATAAAGGTATTTTCAATGCTGCTGTAGATTTCACAGCCGACCTTCACTCAATGGGACAATGGATACAGGAGGGTGAGCGTTCTATCTTCGAAACAGTGATTTCAGTAACTCAACCAAACGAAACATTGACTGTTCCTACAGACGAAGAAAATCTGGACGGATTAAATTTCCTTGCCGGTAAACGTGTCGATTTCGTTAATAAAATGGCTGAGTTGGGGACTCAAATTGCTCACGTTGACGGTGGTGTTCCGAATATTAAGGTTGAACTTCCTAAATTAGATGAATATAGTATTGGACAATTACTCTACTTCTTCGAAAAAGCCTGCGGTATAAGTGGATATATTTTAAATGTAAATCCATTCGACCAACCGGGAGTAGAAGCTTATAAAAAAAATATGTTTGCTCTTCTTGACAAACCTGGCTTTGAGAAAGAGAGCGAAGCTATTAAGAAAAGATTATAACAAAAGTCTTGAACCGCTAGCTTATAGTTTACAGAAGGCTATAAGCTAGAGTTCTAAGCAAAACAATTAAATATATGGCAGAAAAAAAACACTTGCTCGGTATGACTATGGAAGATTTCTATAGTGTGGTAGGGGAGTGTGGACTACCTAGATTTGCGGCAAAACAACTTGCTGACTGGGTATATAAAAAAAGAATAACATCTATAGAAGAGATGACTAATATTTCTCTGGCCAACAGAACTATATTGGCAGAGAAGTACGATGTTGGCCGATACAATCCTCTTGAATTTCAGGAATCTGTAGACGGAACTGTCAAATATTTATTCAAAACAGAGAACGATAAGCTTATCGAGGCTGTTATGATACCAGAAGACGACAGAGCCACACTTTGTGTGTCTTCGCAAGTTGGCTGTAAAATGAACTGTCTGTTTTGCATGACGGGCAAACAGGGCTTTAACGGAAATCTGACAGCAAATGAAATACTCAATCAGCTATATTCTGTTCGTGAGGCTGAAAAATTGACAAATGTTGTCTTTATGGGAATGGGTGAACCCTTAGACAATTACGAACAATTGAAAAAAACGCTCGAAATAATGACTGCCGATTATGGATTGGCTTGGAGCCCGAAACGGATAACTGTCTCGACAACGGGAGTAACTCCCAAACTAAAACGTTTTCTGGACGAAAGTAATGCTCATTTGGCTATAAGTATTCATAGCCCGGAGAAAGAACAACGCTTGTCTATTATGCCTGCCGAAAAGGCTTTTCCGATAGAAGGAGTAATGGATTTATTAAGACAATATGATTGGACAAAGCAAAGACGATTGTCCTTCGAATATATAATGTTCGATAATTTTAATGATTCTTTGGTATATGCCAAAGAATTGGCTCAGATATTAAGAGGTATCGAATGTCGAGTAAACTTGATCCGTTTCCATGCCATTCCCAATGTAGACCTAAAAACCTCGACTAAGGAAAAAATGGAAGCTTTTAGAGATTTTCTGACAAGCAAAGGTGTAACAAGTACTATACGGGCTTCGCGAGGTGAAGATATATTTGCAGCATGCGGTATGTTATCAACTATGAAAGGGAAGAAAAATGAAAAATAATCAGGCAACATTTAATGGAATACACGATGGAAAGGTAATCCTTTCGCAAGAATTCATTACTCTTTTCCCCAAAATGGCTCGTTTACTGGATAAAGCATATAAGGTAGAGTTTACGCTGAATGGTAATCAACGTTTTCGGCAATACATATGGACAAGAGAAGAAGGTAGTACTGCCGGATGGTTGTGCAAACTAGAACATTGTGTCCCTCAAGGACGAAACATTATACCCGAACATATCTTGCTATCTCAAACTGTAGGTGGAATTATCGATTATTGGCTGACAGATAGTACCAAGGAAGCCAACAGTTTTATAGATGCAAATGAATTTACATTCTCTCTTGTCGATTCCACTATTGGTATTGGAGGCTGGGAAGACAATTATATAAATGAATGTAAAGAGCAGGGGCTAGAACCGTTGAATACATCCGAATTTCTGACTTTTGCACTCGAAGCAAATGGAAATACAACATTTTATAGTCATAAGACAAAGGAGGTCTTTGTCTATCTGCATGATGACTATTCTCCTTTCGAAATTACTCCCCATAAAGGGCATCCTTTATGTACTATTTATCAATATGACAAAGCCAAATCTTTCGTTGAATACGTTGAGATTCTCGCAGAGCAATGGCTACAGGTAATACAATCTGAAAAATAAATTCAATTTATGATAAAAGTAGGAATAACACAAGGTGATATAAACGGGATTGGCTATGAAGTCATCCTTAAAACATTTGCGGATATCCGCATGGCGGAAATTTGTATCCCGGTTATATATGGTTCGGCAAAAGTTGCAGCATACCATCGTAAAGCGATGGAATTGCAGTCTGTTTCTTTTAATCAGATAAATAATGCTGGGGATGCAGTTGTAAATAAAGTGAATATATTGAACTGTATCAGTGAAGATACTAAGGTCGAAATAGGACAATCTACTTCGATAGCAGGGGAATCCGCATTCCAATCTCTTGAAAAAGCAGTTGCCGATCTTAAGGAAGGACGGATAGATGTTTTAGTTACCGCTCCAATTAATAAACACAATATCCAACGTGAAGATTTTCATTTTCCCGGACATACCGAATATCTGGAAGAACGGTTTGGTAGTGATGGAGACAAAAGCCTGATGATATTAGTAAAAGATTCCTTAAGAATAGCTCTAGTTACAGGGCATATACCTCTAGCTGATGTTTCCAAATCACTTACAAAAGAGAAGATAATTGACTCGGCCACACGTTTCGAAAAGAGTTTAAAACGTGACTTCAAAATAGGTAAACCACGCATAGCCATATTATCTTTAAATCCTCATGCTGGCGAAAATGGCTTATTGGGGAATGAAGAGAATGATATTATTATTCCATCTATAAAAGAATTACAAGAAAAGAAAATACTTTGCTTCGGACCTTATCCGGCTGATGGTTTTTTCGGTGCAGGTGAATTCACTAAATTCGATGGTATATTAGCGATGTATCACGACCAAGGCCTTGCTCCATTTAAAACCTTAGCAATGGAAGATGGTGTTAATTTTACAGCTGGATTACCTATCATACGTACTTCACCCGCCCATGGAACTGCTTATGGAATTGCAGGGAAAAACGAGGCTTCAGAAGAATCATTCCGCCAAGCAATATATATGGCAATAGATACATTTGGCAACAGAATCGAATACGATATAGCCCATGCCAATCCATTAAGGAAACTATATATCGAAAGAGGAGGAGATAATGAAGTATTAGATTTGACTAAAGAAGAATAAAATCTTTTTCTAACAACTAAATCACTATTTAGTTAAAATACGTTGTTTTTCATGAATTATGCTATAATTGCAGCAGGAGAAGGATCTAGATTAGTACAAGAAGGTATTACTTTGCCAAAACCTTTAGTAAAGGTTAACGGGAAGGAATTGATTCGGCGTTTGATCGACATTTTTCTTAATAATGATGCCACATCCATAAGTATAATAGTGAACGAAGAAATGACAGAGGTTCAGGAGCATGTCTCCCAACTTAAAATGAATGTACCATTGAATGTTGTAGTTAAATCTACACCTAGTTCAATGCATAGTTTTTTTGAACTTCGGAATTTTCTTCGAGATGGTAAATTTTGTCTGACTACTGTTGATACAGTATTTAAGGAGGATGAATTTACTCGCTACATAAAAGCATTCATAAATGATGATAGCAACGATGGTATGATGGTAGTTACCAGCTTTATAGATGATGAAAAACCATTATATGTGGATATTGATGAACAAATGAATATACAAGCATTCTTAGATGATTCGAGCAAATGTAAATATATATCAGGAGGCATCTACGGGCTTACTCCAAAAGCAATTGATACACTTGAATCTTGTCTAAATGCAGGACAAGTGCGCATGCGTAATTTCCAGCGACAATTAGTTGCTGATAATCTGAATTTAAAAGCTTACCCATTTACTAAAATTATAGATGTCGATCATGCGGAAGATATCGATAAAGCAGAACAATTTCTAAAAAACTAAGATGTCTCAGATAAGAATAGCAGGAGTCAAAAGGAATACAAAATATTCACCTAACCATATTGGAAATGATGGCATGATTTTTAGCATGACAGCCGAATACCTTCGTAATATGGGATATGATGTGAGTGAATATACCGAATCGGAATTTGTCCTCAGTCAGGAAAAAGAAATGTATATTTTTAATATGGCTCGTGAAAAGACTACTTTAAAGCGTTTGAAAGAATGCGAAAAAGATGGAGCTATAATAATCAACCCTGCATCAGGAATAGAAAATTGTACGAGAGAACAGATGACACGCTTACTTCTTGATAACGGCGTCCCCCACCCCAAAAGCATCATTGCTGAAGTGACCGACGATCCTACCGATGCCCTTACCAGCATGAGTACTAATGCCTTTTGGGTAAAACGAGGCGATTCGCATACTATACACCGAGAAGATGTTACTTATGCACGGAATATTCCGGAGGCAAAATCAATTTTACAAGAATTTGCTTTTAGGGACATACCTAATGCTGTTATAAATGAACACCTAGTAGGCGATCTGGTGAAATTCTACGGTGTTGCAGGAACGGAGTTTTTTTATTGGTTCTATCCTTACGATTTGAGTCTAACTAAATTTGGCCTTGAAGCCATAAATGGGGAAGCTAAAGAGTTCTCTTTTGATATAAACGCTTTGAAAGAGGCTTGTAATAAAGCCGGAGATATATTAGATGTAGATATATACGGCGGAGATTGTATTATAGCCGCAGACGGGTCTTTTAAGATCATAGATTTTAATGACTGGCCTAGCTTTGCTCCTTGCCGTGAACAAGCTATTCCGTACATAGCCCAGCGCATTTCTCAAAAAATATCTGAGTCATCACCCTCTGCTATAGCACATTAACATATTGTATTATAGATAAATAATAGCATTTTGACTGAGGTAAAATTATATAGATTACGACTTTTTAATTCAACACTTTTTTGATAACTTTGTGCTTTATTTGCAGTAGATGAAACAGAAACCCCTTTTTCATATAATTATAGCTTCCGGTTTTGGTTCCGGATTCTCGCCTTATGCTCCTGGCACTGCTGGAGCTGCCTTGGCTACGATTATTTGGTTAATCTTATCATTCTTTATATCTTCCTGTCCCTTACTTCTTATCACTCTTGGACTGATCGTTATATTTACTATTCTAGGCGTTTGGTCTTCAAATGTCTTAGAACCTGCATGGGGTAAAGATCCTTCACGTATAGTAGTAGATGAAATGGTAGGTGTTTGGATTCCGCTTTTGGCGGTAGATAACGGCAATCTATACTATGCATTACTGGCATTTGTCCTATTTCGATTGTTTGATATCTTCAAACCATTAGGAATAAGAAAAATGGAGAATCTAAAAGGAGGCTGGGGAGTTATGATGGATGATATTCTAGCTGGTATATACAGTCTTTTAATATTATTGGTTTTAAAATGGCTGATTGGATAAAGAAGATTACAAAGACCATCTCCGAAAAAGGTGGGATATTCATGTTTTTAAGGGCACAGTTTTCTTCGCAAATATCAAGTTTGACGGATTTTACTGTAACAATTTTGCTAACCAACATTTTTGGCATTTTTTACGGTAATGCAACACTTTTCGGTAATATTTCGGGAGGTATTGTAAACTGTATTATAAACTACAAATGGACATTTAAGGCTCAGGATAGCAAAATACAGTATGTGGCAATTAAATACCTGATGGTTTGGATCGTCAATCTTTTTCTCAACAGAGAAGGCACTGTACTTGTTACCGAATTGGTCATGGACTGGATTCCGATGGAAAGCCTACCTGACATTATTGTAAATAATATATTCTTAGTACCTAAGATAATTGTGTCGCTGATTGTTGGTTTTGGCTGGAATTACAACATGCAGCGCCTTTTTGTTTACAAAAACAGAAATTACAGAAAATACTTTATGCGGAACAATACTGAATCATCAGATAAGGATGATAACGATATAGAGGATAACCAAAAACATATTGGCAACCTATAGAAATCTCTTATATGATGGTAATGTTATATATAAATCTTAAAAAATGGAAAGGATACAGATATGAAGGCTAGAGATATCGCTCAACAAATAATTTATAAGATTATTGACCCCATTGTCCGAGGAATGGTTAAAATAGGGATTACCCCTAACTTTATAACAGCTACAGGATTGATACTAAACATAGTAGCTTGTATCATTTTCATTTGCGGAGCTATGAGGGGCAAATTATTTTTTGGAAATACTTATGGTCATGAAGGAGATCTGTCTTTTGTTGGCTGGGGAGGCTTTGTCATATTGTTCGCTGGTCTTTTCGACATGATGGATGGCCAAGTGGCGCGTGTAGGCAAAATGAGTTCACGGTATGGCGCCTTGTTCGATTCTGTACTAGATCGTTATAGTGAACTTATAGTATTATTTGGAATATGCTACTATCTTATCCTCCAAGGATATTTTTTCAGTTCATTATTTGCTTTTATTGCACTTATAGGCTCCATGATGGTGAGCTATGTGCGAGCCCGAGCCGAAGGATTAGGCATAGAGTGCAAGGGAGGCTTTATGCAACGTCCTGAGCGAGTAGTAACGATTGCTTTAGGATGTATTTTCTGTGGCCTATTCGATTACTTCTTTCCTCACTATCGTGTAGCAATACCATCCAAAGAAAGTATTCCATTATTTGAGCCTATATTAATCATGGTGATTCCTATCGCCTTTGTCGCTGTATTTTCTAACATAACAGCTATCAATCGTTTAAGACATTGTAAAAGAGTATTACAGGAACAAGATAAATTAGATAAACAGGAGAGTAAATAAATGAAGATGAAATTTTCTTTACCTTCCGCGAAGGAAGGTATTGTAGTGTTAGTAATAACAGTAGTTTTCTCTCTGTTGACAGCTACTTTCGTAGGGTTTCGTCCCGAACACTTTTTTCTAATAGTTCTTTTCCTCTTATTATTCTTTGCAAATGAAAAGACTCGTAAACTAGCAGTTGGTCTGCTACCATTTCTTATCTTTGGGATATCATACGATTGGATGCGCGTTTATCCTAATTATATGGTAAACCCTATAGATGTTGAAAATCTGTACAATCTTGAGAAATTCTTATTTGGAATACATATCGACGGACAGATTCTTATACCATGCGAATACTTCGCAATCCATAATACTCCTATAGGTGACTTTCTTGCCGGAATATTTTATCTTGGCTGGGTACCTGTACCCATTGCCTTTGGAATGTATTTGTATTGCCTAAAAGATAGAAATATATATTTAAGATTTGCAATGGTCTTTCTATTAGTTAACCTATTGGGCTTTACTTTTTATTATATCTATCCAGCTGCACCACCTTGGTATGCTATCAATTATGGCTTCGAACCGATATTAAATACGCCCGGAAATATGGCAGGGCTCGCACGCTTTGATGCTTTACTGGGTATTCCTTTATTCGACTCTATATATGGACGTAATGCGAATGTTTTCGCTGCCGTTCCGTCTCTTCACTCTGCCTACTTAGTTGTTGTGCTCTTTTATGCCATAAAAAAGAAATGTAACTGGGGAATTCTCTCTGTTATCAGTATATTCTTAATTGGAATATGGTTCACAGCGGTCTATTCGTCACATCATTATATCATAGATGTGTTGTTAGGCATTTTATGTGCATTAGCCGGAATTGCGCTATTTGAATATGTTTTAATGAAACTGAATTGGTTTAAGATGTTTTTCGATAAATATCTGAACTATATAAAATAAATAAGATCGAATGAAGGAGAAGTTAATAACCAGAGATGCTATAAGGAATATACACCCTATATTCAAAGGTCGTTTTGGCGAAACACTTTTAAACATCGTTTTTAAGGTCGGAGGTCTAAATAAAGTAAATGCTATTTATGATGCTTCGAAACAATATACAGGACTCGAATTTGTGAATGATATGCTCGATAAAATGGGTATTATCCGAAAATTTGAGAACTATGAAGTACTTGATACATTCAAAGATGGGCCGTTTATCACGGTTTCAAATCATCCTATAGGCCATATAGACGGGATAATTGCGATCAGTGCAGTCGCAGGCAAACGGAGAGACTATAAGATGATGGTAAACTGGATGCTAAGCCAGATAGACACAATGGATGAGCACTTTATTGGTGTTAACCCTTATGCCAAAGGAAATAAGATGGCAGAACTAAAGTCCAGCCTGGGAGGAGTGAAGCAATGCCTCGAACATTTGCATGAAGGTCATCCACTAGGCCTCTTTCCTGCCGGAGGCGTTTCTACAAACCATCTGACCAAAACCGAAGATCGTGAATGGCAGCCGACAGTACTTAAGCTTATAAAAAAAGCAAAGGTCCCTGTTATTCCCATGTATATATCAGGTAGTAACTCATGGATATATCGCACTTTAGGCTTTATAAGCTGGAAGATTCGTACAGTACGCTTACTACATGAAACTACAAATAAGCGAGGAAAAACCATTTATGTACGCTTCGGCAAACCAATTTCAGTTGAAGAACAGGCTAAGTTTACAGATATAAAGGAATTTGGAGAGTTTCTGAAAGCCAAAACTTACGCTATGAAATGATAATATAAGCAATTTATCAGTAAAAGGATAAATATAATGCCTATTTTCCCGACACAAAAACATTATTGATTAACTAATCAATAATACAAACAATAGGACAACATTTATAGAGACAATATTCCTCTAATACAGTCAAATGAATTATTATAATTATTACCTTTGTCTTTCTAATTTTTACCTCATAAATATTTTATCAGCTTATGAAAAGAGATACAGCCATTTTTGATATTATAGAAAGAGAATATCAACGACAACTGAAAGGAATAGAATTAATTGCATCGGAAAACTTTGTAAGCCCTCAGGTTATGGAAGCCATGGGTTCTTGTCTTACCAACAAATATGCTGAAGGGTATCCGGGTAAAAGATATTATGGGGGATGCGAAATTGTAGATCTAAGCGAACAACTAGCTATAGACCGTCTTAAAGAAATCTTTAGCGCAGAGTGGGCCAATGTACAACCACACTCGGGAGCACAGGCTAATGCAGCTGTCTTTCTGGCATGTATGCAAGCTGGCGACAAGTTTTTAGGATTAAATCTTTCGCATGGCGGACATTTATCTCATGGTTCTCCTGTAAACTTTTCTGGATTGATGTTCCAAGCACTAGAGTATAATGTAAAACAAGATACAGAACAAGTTGACTACGAGCAATTGGAACAAGTTGCCCGTACTGAAAAGCCAAAAGTTATTATAGCAGGTGCATCAGCTTACTCTCGTGATTGGGATTATGCGCGCATTCGTAAAATAGCAGATGAAATCGGAGCCATTTTCATGGTAGACATGGCACATCCTGCCGGGCTGGTAGCTGCCGGATTATTAGACAATCCGCTTCCTCACGCTCATATTGTAACTACAACAACTCATAAAACACTTCGTGGGCCACGTGGTGGTGCTATCTTATTGGGTAAAGATTTTGAAAATCCTTGGGGCAAGAAAACTCCAAAAGGAGAAGTTCGTATGATGTCGGCATTACTTGATTCTGCTGTATTTCCCGGAATACAAGGAGGACCACTAGAACATGTAATTGCAGCTAAAGCTGTATCTTTTGCTGAAGCTCTTGACCCATCTTATAAAGTATATCAAACACAAGTTAAGAGAAATGCTGCTGTAATGGCTCAAGCATTTATGGACAAGGGTTATAAAGTTGTTTCGGGAGGAACAGACAATCACTCAATGCTGATAGATCTTCGTCCTAAATTCCCTGAACTTACCGGTAAACTAGCTGAGAAAGTTCTTGTTGAAGCTGATATCACTACAAATAAGAATATGGTTCCATTCGACAGCCGCAGCCCATTCCTGACTTCAGGACTTCGTTTCGGTACGCCTGCTATCACTACACGTGGAGCAAAAGAACCATTGATGGGAGAAATAGTAGAAATGATAGATACAGTTCTTTCAAATCCTGAAAACGAACAGACAATTAAATCGGTACGTGAGAAGGTAAACTCTATAATGAAAGAATATCCATTATTTGCTTGGTAAATAATGATTACACCATAAAAAGAGGGGCTAGTAAACCAGCCCCTCTTTTATTTTATATAGCATCTAAAACCTTCTTACCCTACACTACCTTCAAGACTAATTTGCAATAGTTTCTGAGCCTCTACAGCAAATTCCATCGGCAGGTTTTGCATAACCTCCTTCGCATAACCGTTAACAATCAAGCCTACAGCCTCTTCTGTACCAATACCACGTTGATTACAGTACAAAATCTGATCTTCACTGATCTTCGAAGTTGTAGCTTCATGCTCAATTATCGCACTAGTATTAGCAATGTCTGAATAAGGGAATGTATGCGCTCCACATTTATCACCTAACAATAAGCTATCGCATTGCGAGTGATTACGCGCTCCCTCAGCCTTCGGCGAAACTTTCACAAGGCCACGGTATGAATTTTGGCTAAAACCAGCCGATATACCTTTCGAAACAATACGGCTTTTAGTATTCTTACCAATATGAATCATTTTTGTACCGGTATCGGCCTGTTGATAATTATTTGTAACCGCCACAGAGTAAAATTCACCAATCGAATCATCTCCGGCAAGTATACATGAAGGATATTTCCATGTGACAGCCGAGCCTGTTTCTACTTGTGTCCATGATATTTTAGAGCCTCGGCCTTTACAAACACCACGTTTAGTAACAAAATTGTAAATACCGCCTTTACCTTCTTTATCGCCCGGATACCAGTTTTGCACAGTCGAGTATTTAACCTCAGCATGATCTAAAGCTACTATCTCTACAATAGCAGCATGAAGTTGATTCTCGTCACGCATTGGCGCCGTACAACCTTCCAAATAACTTACATAAGAGTCATCGTCTGCAACTATAAGTGTACGTTCAAACTGTCCTGTATTTGCAGCGTTGATACGGAAATAAGTAGACAACTCCATCGGGCAACGAACTCCCTTAGGAATGTACACAAACGACCCGTCACTAAATACAGCAGAATTGAGAGTTGCAAAGAAGTTGTCACGATATGGAACTACCGAACCTAAATGCTTCTTCACCAATTCGGGATGCTCCTGTACAGCTTCGCTAAACGAACAAAAAATGATCCCTTTTTCAGCTAATGTTTCTTTAAATGTCGTTTTTACAGAAACGCTATCCACCACAGCATCTACTGCCATAGTTTGAACACCTGCCAATATCTCACGTTCATGTAGAGGCACTCCCAGTTTTTCGAATGTTTTCAATAATTCAGGATCTACCTCATCAAGGCTTTTAGGGCCATCCTTCTTTCTTGGAGACGCATAATAACTTATACTTTGATAGTCTATCTCCGGAATATTGAGATGCGCCCAATTGGGCATATCCATAGTAATCCAATGACGATAAGCCTTCAATCGGAATTCGAGTAACCAATCCGGTTCATTCTTCTTCGCTGAAATCAAGCGCACAACATCTTCATTGAGGCCTACCGGAATAACTTCAGTGTCTATATCCGTCACGAATCCGTACTTATAATCGCCGGAGGTAACTTCTTCTAAAATACTATCTTGAGTTTCTTGCATGAATATTTAAATGTTTAAGAAGCTATAACTAAGCTTCATTTTACAATATACAAAGATATTACATTCTTGCCATTAATAGAGCATATATAAATATTTTACATCACTCATAGAACAGACCAAACACAATTATTGTTCTTAAAATCCGCGTTTGGAAATTAACTTTAAGTTAAAAGAACGGCATCGTTAATTATTATAAACCAATATTCTAACTAAAAAAAGTGACAAAAGTAACACTTTTTCCGCTATTTTTTTATGTCACTTTTCTATATATACTAACAATCTCTACTGTCTGATATATAGATAAAGTCACACCGCATTTATATCATATTATCTGTTCCCTGTTTCCAGATACTTTATATAATTCAATACAGCCTTAATATCCAGATAGGTACATTCTTTTGGCAACTGTTCTTTTATAGCAGACAAAGACACTTCTGAATCCGAATCTTTTAATATAGGCAGCATATACTCTAATTTCTTCTCGTCGACCAATCGCCCGATAAATAATTCACCTGTAAGAACAAAACCGGCCAAATGACCCTCTATTGTTGTTACTGCTAAATTCCGTTCTTTGGCTATATCACCGATAGATTTCCCTTCATTAAAGAGAGATAAACTAAGCCTCTGAGACTCTCCTTTTGGAGAACGCTCTTTTTTATCGACATTATTTTTTTCTTTTTCTTTCTTAAGGGGAGACATTCTTTCAAAAACTAGTCCCTGCGTTAAATTAATATCTCCATAACGAACATATTCTAATCGTTCCAACAAGCGAAGCAGTGTAACATGTATTTCTGTAGCCTTCTTTAAATAAGCCTTAACTTTTGAGGCATTTTTCAAACTGGCCAAATGCTCTTCAATCGGTACAACAATACATTGTTGCACATCTTTATGAAAATACAATATTCCTTTTTGCACCCGTTCTCTCAAATAATTTAAGTCAGGATTTGGTACAGACAAAATCTTATTTAACTCTCTGGTAAAATTCTGCGCTATTTCTTGTTGCTCAACTGCTCTACTACAAAGCTGTGCAATCATTGCCTGCGTTTCCTCCTGCTTAGGTATTTTTTTTTCAGTCGCTAGATCGTATAGGGAGTGTAAACTACGGATAAATGGAGTCCAGTCAAAATATTTCTTTAGCTGATCGGCACAGTAACGAGGCTTTTCCCTATTTAATATCTGATTCAGATAATCCGGACTTTGTTCTTTTTTGGCAAACTCAATAGCAAACCGATCAGTGCTTATACTTTGCTCTGTTATACGAGAGAACAAAACGATTCCATCGAGAGATGTACATCGGCTAAGTGCCACATATACCTGTCCGGCAGCAAAAGCCTGTCCGGCATCTATCACTACACGGTCGAATGTCAAACCCTGGCTTTTATGGATTGTAATCGCCCACGCCAACCGAATAGGGTACTGGGTGAACGAACCAAGTTCCTCTTCTTCAATTTCGCCCGATTCCTCATTCAGGCGATATCGAACATTCCTCCATGTTTCGCTCTCAAGCTCCATTTCATCGCCATTCTCGAAACGAACTTGTATAGTATCTTCTCCCAACCGACTAATCGTAGCCAACTTACCATTGTAATACCGCCTGCTCTCCCCGGCATCGTTTTTCACAAACATTACTTGTGCTCCCTCTTTTATCGAGAGAATAGCTTCAGTCGGGAGAGAATTATCCGCAAAATTTCCTTTTATCTCTCCGCTAAATTTATATTCTCTACTATTCAATTTAGCCAATTCATCGCTATTAATTCGATCTGCCTTGTAATTGTGTGTACAAAGAACCACATAGCGATCTTTTTCAGGAAGTTTAAAGCTCGGATTGTAGCGCTGATTAAGTATTTGTAAATCCTGAACCGTAACACAGTTATTACGGATACGGTTCAGAATACCAATAAACTGCTGATCTTGTTGTCGGTATATCGTTTTAAGCTCGATATACAATGGTACGTAGTTTTCCAATACTTGTGCATGGAAAAAGAAAGGCGAAGGATAATAGTGTTTCAATAGTTCCCATTCGGCTGTTTGAACTACCGGAGGTAACTGAAACATATCACCAATAAAAAGAATCTGTACTCCACCAAATGGCTGCTGATTATTTCTGTATCTACGCAGCATATAATCGACAGCATCCAACATATCGGCTCGTAGCATACTAACCTCATCTATAATAAGCAGATCGAGTTCACGTAACATCTCAATTTTCGATTTACGCAATTTGAAATGATAGTCTAATTTCTTTTTCCCTTCAAAGTTGGGGATAAAAGGCTCGAATGGAAGTTGAAGTAAGGAATGCAATGTTACCCCCCCTGCATTAATGGCTGCAACACCTGTGGGTGCAGCCACAATAACATTCTTATCAACATTCTGCTTTATATAGTGAAGAAAAGTAGTCTTTCCAGTCCCAGCCTTTCCGGTTAGGAAAACACTTTGAGCGGTGTGACTTACTATATCAGCTGCAAGCTTAAAAACTTCATTATCTGGAGACTCTTTCATTTATTCGACGATTGTTATTACAAATATAAGGCTTATTTCGTATATTTATAAACCAATGATATATTTCAATATACAAGAAGTCTCAACAAGGATAAATATAATATGAACGTACTGAAAAGACAATTCGAATTATTAGAGTAAAGTTTTTTTAATTTAAACGTTTATTTTTGTATTTTTAAAATATAAAACAAAAGACAATATGAAGTATATAGTTTCGTTCATCATAGCAGTTTTTGCACTTGGTTCTTGTACTTCGATTAACTATATCACAATAGATACAAGACAACCTGCACTTGTATCTTTCCCCCCGGAAGTGACTAAAGTTTTATTGGTAGACAATAGTTTTTCTCACAATGAAAATCAGGAGGAGGATTACCCCCAGCACCCATCTATTATATCTCTTGATAGTAGCCGCGCCATCTTCTTAAATTCGTTAAAGCAATTTATGAATGAAGAAAAATATTTCATTAATGTTGATCTATATCCCAAGAATACGTATAGTGGTACAGATGAAGACACCAAACCTCTTTCTGTAAGAAAAGTACAAGCTTTGTGTAGAGAAACTGATGCAGATGCACTCATATCTCTTGATTTATTTGTTGTGTCGGCGCAACTAGAGACTGAGAATACAGGTTATTTTAGCACATACAGTATTTTAGGTTCTAAAATAGGAGCAGTAGTCAAGCCTTATGCGAGTGACGGATCTGAGTACCTTGAAAAACCGATTGTATATGTTGATAGCCTTTTCAGGTCAGAAGCTACAGATTGGAGTCGCCTTAAGAATAATATGAACGAGATCAATTCCTTAGTCTCGGAAATTGCGATGATAGGTGCTGATAAGGTCACTAGCTATTTTATACCTTCTTGGAAAAATGCTATGCGTTGGTATTATTCCGACAGTTCATCTAAGATGAAACAAGCCGCGCAATTTGCGAAACAAGGAAAATGGCAAGAAGCAGCAATTATTTGGGGTAATTTATATGATACGGAAAGTAAGCAAAATAAGAAAATACGTCTAGCCTTTAACATTGCTCTGGCAAATGAATGTCTTGATGACATTGAAAATGCAAAAGAATGGATCAACACTGCATTTGAACTACTATCCGGCAATCCAAAGTCAGAGCTCGATAAACAGGTTAACTTATATAGAACAGCATTGATAATGAGAGAAAATAATATACCCAAGCTACATAAGCAACTTGGGATTGAAGATATCGAATAATAATAAATTTACATTCTGTCCGGAACTTCTATTCCAAGAAGAGACATTCCACTTTTTACGGTTTTACCAACCTCTTCCGAAAGCATTAGTCTGAATTCTTTCAAAACGGACTCTTCTTCTTTGAGTATACTATAATCGTGATAAAATTGGTTATATTCCTTTACCAGATCATATATATAATTTGCTACTAAAGCCGGATTATACTCATCGCCTGCCTGCTTTACAACAACGCTATAATCTGCTATTAATTGAATCAGGCTCTCCTCTTTTGTCGTCAGTACTATATCTTGCGGTAATGTTATCGGAATCGACAGACCTAATTCCTTTGCCTTACGAAGTACAGATTGAATACGTGCATAAGTATATTGAATAAACGGACCAGTATTTCCATTAAAATCTATAGATTCTTTAGGATTAAAGGTCATATTCTTTTTAGGATCTACTTTCAATATAAAATATTTAAGAGCACCCATACCTACAATACGTGCAATATTGTTTGCCTCGTCTTCTGTGGCTCCATCTAATTTTCCGAGTTCTTCCGATGTTACTTTAGCTGTCGAGACCATTTCGTCAACCAGATCATCGGCATCTACAACAGTTCCTTCACGCGATTTCATCTTCCCTTCAGGTAATTCAACCATACCATAAGAAAAATGCACAAGACCTTTACCAAACTCATAACCTAGTTTATCCAAAACAATAGACAATACCTGAAAATGATAGTTTTGTTCATTGCCAACAACATATATCATCTTACTCAAGTCTTTATGGGCTTTGAAACGCTGTTGAGCCGTTCCTATATCTTGAGTCATATACACGGACGTACCATCGCTACGCAAGAGCAACTTGTGATCCAAGCCCTCTCCTGTAAGATCTGCCCACACCGAACCATCTTCTTTTTTATAAAAGATGCCCTTATTCAGTCCTTCCAGAACAGTTTCTTTACCATCTAGATAGGTTTCTGATTCGTAATATATTTCGTCGAAGTCTACTCCAAGTTTTTTATAAGTTACGTCAAAACCTGTATAAACCCACTGATTCATCATCTTCCATAAGTAAACGGTAGATTCGTCGCCATCTTCCCATTTGCGAAGCATCTCTCGAGCTTCAGCCATTAGAGCAGACTGAGCTTCCGCCTCTTCTTTCGACAAGCCTTTAGCCTGTAGCTCCGACAATTCCGCTTTATAATGTTTATCAAATAACACATAATAATCACCTACAAGATGATCCCCTTTTTTGCCACTCGATTCAGGAGTTTCTCCATTGCCCCATTTTTGCCAAGCAAGCATCGATTTACAGATATGAATACCCCTATCGTTAACTATATTTGTCTTAATAACCCTATAACCGTTTGCTTTTAACACTTCTGACAAGGAGAATCCTAATAAATTGTTACGGACATGCCCTAAATGCAAAGGCTTGTTTGTATTAGGTGAAGAATATTCCACCATTACCAAAGGTGCATTCGCCTCTACTTTGCGGATACCGAAATCAGGTGTAACATGTATATCGTTCAACAATCCGATCCAGCATGGAGTTGCAATAGAAAGGTTGAGAAAGCCTTTTATTACATTAAAAGAGGAGACTTCAGTTGTATTATTAGCTAACCACTCCCCAATCTCTTGTGCCGTTTGCTCCGGGCTTTTCTTTGATATTTTTAAGAAAGGAAATACGACAAGCGTAAGGTGTCCTTCAAATTCTTTTTTTGTTTTTTGTAACGAAGCCTGTTCTGCAGTGATTGTTTGCCCATACAAAGATTCTATTGCTTTGACAACTGATTGTTGCAGGCTGATTTCTATTTTCATATCCGGTTAAAATATTAAGGTCTCAGACCCAAATTATTATTTTGTTAGTATAACAACCATTTACTGCTACAACTCGAAAACAGGCAGTCAAACACCTTTATTTACTTATTATAGCTTATTCTCCTGCAAAAGTATAAAAAAAGTGCCTATATGATTTATTATAAGCATGAATAATGATTGTATATAACAAAAAACAGAAAAGGTTTTCCTTTTCTGTTTTTTATGTTTGTTGTAAATGCTAAATTATAATGCAGCTAAATCAGCACCAGCTTTAAATTTAACAGTCTTCTTAGCAGGAATATCAATAACTGCTTTCGTTCTTGGATTAATACCTTTTCTTGCTGCTTTTTGAGTTACTGAAAATGTACCAAAGCCAACTAGGGCTACTTTTCCACCTGTTTTAACTTCACCTGTTACTGATTCGATAAAAGCTTCCAAAGCTTTTTTAGAATCTACTTTGCTCAATCCTGATTTTTCAGCAATAGCATTGATTAGTTCTGTTTTGTTCATAATAAAAATGTAATAATTAATTAAACATTATATAACTGAAATTACGTTCTATTCAAGATTTAATCCTAATTCTAACTCCCAAATATAGGTGTTTTATTTAATAATCATAAAAAAAAATGAGAAAAACTAGCATAAAATCAGAAAATATCTAAATGTAGAGAGCGTTTTCGTCCTAAAAAGAAAAAATATCCGTATTTTTGACGCGGAAAAACAATACTCAAGGAACAAAATGAATCAAAACAATGCGGGCTTTATGAGCTCTATCCCCTTGGTTACTCGGAATATACTAATCATAAATGCATTGATGTATTTTGCTACAGTGATGTTGAAAAATACAATAAATCTCAATGATTATCTATCCCTTCATTATGTAACTTCCCATCTCTTCATGCCTCATCAGATAATAACATACATGTTCATGCATGGAAGCCTAGGGCATATATTCTTTAATATGTTTGCTGTATATATGTTTGGCCGTGTATTAGAGACTGTTTGGGGCCCAAAAAAGTTTCTTGTATATTATCTTATCACAGGAATAGGTGCTGCTGTACTTCAATTAATTGTAACTTACTTTAGAGTAAAGGGTATAGAGGCAGTATTATCTCCAGATATAGTATCACAGATTAAAGATGGAGTTACCAGTATAATGGCGATGCCTAGTGACCACGAAGCTATGATAAGCCTCTACGGCCTCATAAATGGGCCTATGCTGGGAGCATCCGGTGCTGTGTTTGGTATATTGGTTGCATTTGGTATGTTATTCCCCAATGCCGAACTTATGCTTCTCTTTCCACCAATACCGATCAAAGCCAAATGGTTTGTAATCGGATATGGAGCTTTGGAACTAATTTTGGGTGTTGTGGACAGTCCGATGGATAATGTAGCTCATTTTGCTCATTTAGGTGGACTCATTACAGGTTTTTTTATATTGCTTTATTGGCGCAAAAAAGGATTCTTTACAAATGGGAATATATTCAGATAATATAAAACCAATACTTAAGCGTAAGGACATATTAATTCGTCTTATCGTTATTAACATTTGTGTTTTCTTAGTCTTAACCGGTATTAATGTTACCAAACTATTCAACGTCGACATTACGGATATTGTAATTAATTACCTCGCCATACCTGCTCGTCTTGATATTTTGGCAACGCGATTCTGGACTCCTTTGACATATATGTTTGTACATGAAAACTTCTTGCATATA
This sequence comes from Dysgonomonas sp. Marseille-P4677, assembly GCF_016652235.1. GTDB lineage: Bacteria > Bacteroidota > Bacteroidia > Bacteroidales > Dysgonomonadaceae > Dysgonomonas. The sequence continues at coordinate 140,545 of NZ_JAEPKU010000001.1, read as the reverse complement.
CTATTCAATATGTTAATGCTTTATTGGTTCGGACAGATATTTCTTGCTTATTTCGGTCCAAAGAATTTAGGCAGTCTATACATACTTGGAGGGTTTGCAGGAGCAGCGTTGTTTGTTCTTTCGTTCAATACAATTCCACTATTTGTCATGATGAACGGTGCGCCAATGATAGGTGCTTCCGCTTCGGTTATGGCAATTATATTTGCTGTCGCTTTCTATCGTCCAAATCAGGAAGTAGGGCTCTTCTTTTTTGGCCGCATTAAAATAATCTATATCGCACTTATCATATTTGTTCTTGACTTTGTAGGTCTTAGCAGTACAAGTAATCCCGGCGGACATGTAGCTCACATAGGTGGTGCCATAATGGGCTATATTTATGCAAAACAATATCTGCGAGGGAAAGATATTACGGGTTGGCTCAGCAAAATTATAGACTCTATAGCCAATCTATCGAAACCTAAATCACAAAAGAAGATGAAGGTTAAATATAACAGAACTGAAACTGATTATGAATATAATCAGCGTAAGCGCAACGAATCAGAAGAAATAGATCGCATTCTCGATAAAATAAAAGCTTCTGGTTACACAAGTTTAAACACTGAAGAAAAAAAACGATTGTTCGATGCCAGTAAAAAGTAAATTATTAGGCAAGAAAATAGGTAGGATTATAAAATATACAATTTTTGCAACTAATATAATTGCAATATTATTCTTATTATTATCCCTCTTGGCTTGGACGGTAGCCCCTTCCAAGATAACCCTAATAGCCTATCTGGGATTAATATTCCCTATTACTCTATTCATCAATATTGCTTATCTAATCCTATGGGTTATATTTCTCAGATGGAAATATGCTATCGTTCAATTGGTTGTCATTCTGGCTTGCTGGCAACCGATATCGACTTGCTTTCCCATCCATTTCAAAACGCCTAAGGAAAAGATACCGGAGAAAAGTATTAAAGTATTAACTTATAATGTAAGAGGATTCAATTGGCTTACAGGGGAAAAAGCCCGGAGAAATCCGATATTAGAATACGTTTCAAACAGCAATGCTGATATCGTTTGTTTTCAAGAATTTGTTGTCGCTACAGGTAAAAGTAAGAATAGTATAATATCGGAACAGGAATTGGCATCCATAATGAAGGACTATCCGTATAAGTCAATTATTCAATTGGGTAAGGCCAGAAAATCACACAAATATGGCATTGCTTGTTATTCCAAATTCCCTATCTTAGAGACAAGGAAAGTCCCCATAGAGAGTCCCTACAATGGCTCAGTCATATACACTCTTGAGATACAAAAGAGGAAAGTAACACTGGTTGTAAATCATCTTGAATCAAATAGGCTAACAACAGAAGACAAAAAACTGTATAAAGATTTTCTGAAAACAAGAGATAGAGAGTCTTTCGATGAAATGGCCGCGACATTACAAGATCGCTTGGGTACCGCCTATCAGATAAGGGAAGAGCAAGCGAATATGATTCGAAGCTTCATGGATAAGCAAGATACGGATGCAACCATTGTGTGTGGAGACTTTAACGACACACCCATATCATATAGTTATCACACAATCAGAGGCGATTTAATAGATTCTTATGCCAATACCGGATTGGGGCAGGGAATTACTTACCACGAGAATTATTTCTGGGTGAGAATAGATTATATTATGCACTCACGTGCTTTCGAATCCTATAATACCACTATCGGTAGGGTTAAATATTCAGATCACTATCCGGTGTGGACATACCTCGCTTTTAAATAAGGACGAATGAGACACCTAAATCTTATTTCAGGTATCTCACTCTTCTTGAATAATATTGTATTTCGATTATCGCTTTTCTAAAAGAACGACATTCTCCACATGGTGTGTATGAGGAAACATATCTACCGGCTGCACTTTTGTAACTCTATATTTTTCATCTAATAGAGATAAGTCACGCGCCTGAGTAGCCGGATTACAGCTTACATAGACAATACGTTGTGGTTCGGCAAACAAAATAGATTGAATCACATCATCATGCATTCCTGCACGAGGTGGATCGGTAATAATCACATCTGGTCGCCCATGCTCATTTATGAAGTCCTGAGTAAGAATATCTTTCATATCACCGGCATAGAACAACGTATTGTGAATCTCATTATTCTTAGAATTGAATTTAGCATCTTCAATAGCATCTTCTACATACTCGATACCTACTACTTTCTTAGATTGACGAGCAATAAAGTTCGCAATTGTACCGGTACCTGTATAAAGATCATATACTAATTCATCTCCTGTCAATTGAGCAAAATCACGCGTTACTTTATATAGATTATATGCCTGTTCACTGTTTGTCTGATAAAATGATTTCGGCCCAATTTTAAACTTCAGCCCTTCCATTTCCTCGTAAATAAAATCATTACCCTTCCATGTCAATACTTCCTGATCGGTAATTGTATCATTCGCCTTTTGATTGACAATATAAAGTAAAGACGTTATTTGTGGAAACTCGTTGGCTATAGCATTTAAAAGATCTTCATGTTGCTGTTTTTCATTGTCATAAAACACAACAATAAGCATTAGTTCTCCGGTCGTAGATGTTCGCACAATAAGATTACGCATCAGTCCGCCCCTATTTCTCAAATCGAAAAAGGTATAGTTTTTATCATAACAATATTGACGGATGAAATTGCGAATCTGATTAGATACATCATCCTGTAACCAACACTTATTTATATCTAGAACCTTATCGAATGCACCCGGTATATGAAAGCCCAAAGCATTCATATTCATATCTGAAAAGCTCTCACCCGAACGGAGTTGCTCCAATGTCAGCCATTTTTTATTGGAAAATGTAAATTCCAGCTTATTTCTATAAAATTCTGTTTTATCCGAACCTAAGATAGGTTGTATTTCAGGTAGTTCTACCTTGCCGATCCGAGTAAGATTATCCGTTACCTGCTTTTGTTTAAACTTCAGTTGTTCTACATAAGGCAATATCTGCCATTTACAGCCGCCACAAATACCAAAATGCTCGCAAAAAGCCTCTACTCTATTAGGCGAGTAGGATATAAAACGAACGGGTTTTCCTTCTGCATATTTATTTTTCTTACGGGTAATCTGTAAATCGACTATATCGCCCGGCACAACATAGGGGATAAAAACGACAAGATCATCTATTTTTGCTATTGCCTTTCCTTCGGCAGCAATATCCACTATCTGCACATTCTCTATAAGAGGATGCTCTTTTTTCTTTCGGCCCATCGATGTTTTTTTAGTTTTCTTTTAGAATGGATGCAAAGATAGGGAATTAGTTATAAAATATAAATGAAGAACAATCAGTTTTAATATTGTTTACTCCTTATTTCGCATCTTTAATTCCTTAATCATCTTCACACAAACGAAAACAAGAAAAAGACCTATAACAATAATTACCCCCCATAAAAACACAGGTTTTTCTATCCACGAAAGCTCTCTCTTGGCTATATCATCACCCGATTGAATTTGTTCCAACCCAAGAGTGGAAACCACAGGTAAATCATTCGGGATATCTTTCCGAAAATGTTCTATATCGTAATCAGGCAGGATATTATTTCCTGTCTCAATATATAATCCATAGGACTTCCCTTCTTCAAGATAGGCGCATAGATAACGATTGAGTCCATAAACTCTGATACTATCTATAGAGAGTGGCAGATTATCATTATTTTCAATTTCTATCGGAATATCTTTATCCAATTTAAAATCGTTGATAAAAAACGTATTTTCACTTTTAGATGACAGATCAAACACGACACTGTTATGATTGGCTTTATCGACAATACGAGTTTGACGAAGATATTGAAATTTACTTTTCACTTTAAACTCCATCTTACTTATTCGATATGAACCTACTAGTGAAGGAAAGGTTATATATGTTTTCTTATCTTTAGAATTATCCGACAGATTGAATTCTTCTGTGAGAATCTCTGTAAACTGTCCGTAGATACTGGAGTTCTTAATCTTACCAACCCTTAATATTTTCAACGGACTCTTCTGATTGTTGGACAGAGTAATTTCATAATATTTGTAATTTCCTTGAGGTATATCGAGTATCATAATTTCATCACTCAGTTCTCTTTCATAGCCCAGATCAGATATCCTTGTTGCTTGTTTAACAATATACCACTGTTCCTCATCGTTACTGCCTCTCACTCTTGCATATTTAGTAACATCCGCGTTTTGTGCTACAATATAAAAATGAGAAATATTTTCTCCCTTATTATTATCTATAATCAGTATATTGAGACTATCTTTTACAATATTCTGTTTCAATGCATAATTCTCAAAACTACTTATTTCTTCCACCGGATTTACAGAACGAAGAAAATATGGAATCTCTTTACTATCCTTATCTCTGATTCTAATATCTGTCAATCTAAAATCCTCTGACAAACCGATTATTTCCTGACTTAATTTTACATTGTAATATCCACTTATTTCGACAGGTAAGATATCCGCCTTCCATATAGACTGAGCAAATATACCCGAAGTAATAAATAATAATATACATGTATATAGAGACTTCTTCATATTGTATTTTTTATTCTTGTTCCTTATTTTCTTTTTCTGCTATCTCAGTATCGTCCTTCATCAAAACTTTTATCTTTTGCTGAAGGAAAGAGACCAACAACAATATCACACCTAATACAACAAACGAAACTATTCTTCCTGTTTGCGACATATACCAGACATCGTAACCATAAAACTTAAGAATAATCAAACCGAAAAATATTAGTGATATTTTACGAAGTAATACTTCTTTTCCATTTAGCCCCCATATCATAAGTATCATTGCCAAAAATCCCCATAAAATCGGATAACCAAAAGTATGTACATCATACAACAAATCGAAATAATTATCTTCATATCCGAACAGAAGGATTACAACATGATCCAATTCGACACTTAATATCGCTACCGAAGATATGACTAATACCCAGCAAAACGGAGTAAACCAATCAGGAGACAAAGCCTTCACATTTTTCACCAATAAGTAAATAATATAGGCAACTGCCGGCAGGGACAAGAAGTGTAACAAAAAATAATTTGTACTGTACTCGCCATGATAAAAAATATCCATACGAAGATCTATGGCGACATAAGAATAAGCAACGGCATAAAGCAGAATTGCTAAAAACAGTAGTAAGAAGGTAAATGCACCGGATGCTAGTTTTTTCTTGTAAATAAAAGCTAATAATGCAATATAAACCGATGTGTAAGTAGCCAGAGCCAGATATCTGAAACTTGATGTAAGATCGGAATCGGTAAAACGCTCTAATTGATAATTAAGCTCCAGGTAAGGAACAACGAATGTAAGAATAACAACAAAAAAGCTGAAAATCTTAACAATACGGCCCACAGATATAAATCCAATGCCCCGAATCTCAATATCAGAGTGTGTATCTTCTTTCCTCAACAAAAATGAATTAATAACAAAACCCGCGATGACTACAATACCGGTAATACATATACGGTTAGTCAGTATAGGCAAAGTAGTATCGTAGGTGTAATTATGATTAATATCCATTATATATGATACTATTGTCAGCGCACTGATCAGTAAAAAGCCTGCACGGAATACATTAATCTGCGAACGTTGCCACAACCAAAGCAACAAAACAGCCTCGGCAGCCCAAAACATAGTTATCACGTGTCCACGCAATTGTATTGGAATTGCCAGACTGACGAATGTCATAACTACAGCAATGATAAGATATATAAGATTACGACTAACTTCGCTCTTCCTGAAAAGAGCCAACATAATAATCGCATTAACTACAGCTATAGCAATAGTTACAATACCTCTTACATCGTAAGCATAGTCATCGAATATATACAAACAGGCCAAAAATACGGACAGATTATTTGAGAGTATTAAGATCGCCTGATAGGCTGTAACCTTCTTGTCCGACTTGAAATGTTCTATAATAGCCAACAAATAAAACTGACAGAAGAAGAGTACAGCGAACAAGGTAGCTCCTCCAAATTGAGCATCGAACGATCTAATAGTCCATACCCAGAAGAAAATGAGAGTAAGTATATAGCTTATAATACCAATAATCCTCCATTTCTTGATAAGGGAGATAACCAACATACCCGAATTCAAAATAAAGAGGTATAAGAACAGTACGATATAGTTACCTGCACCTGTACTTATCATCAGTGGCGAAGCAAATCCACCCAATAAGGAAAAGATCGCCAATTCTTTACGATCGTAAAGCAGCGAAAGAATTACTGAACATATAGTAATAAAAATCAAAAGGATAAAAGCAACCGTTTGATTGAATAGCTCATATTCCCTAAATGCTAAGGTAATTGTAATGTAAAACACTGAAATTCCACCGCCTACCAAAATAGAAGAGAACACCTGATATTTCGATCTTAATTTATGTGCTATGCCTACTATCAACCCTCCCGTAAGTAGGCCTATTCCTACACGCCCGATTTCATTGATCCACTCCTGATCGATGGCGTATTTCACAAAGAAGGCAATACCGAGCACAAGCGTTATAATACCGACTTTACTAAGCCAGTTTTCACCTAATATCCGTTCAATAAAGTTCTTTTCTGATTCTTTATTGTAAATATTGACAAGCTCTTGCTCTACAGCAGATGAAGGCTCTTCGACTTCAAAGCGTTCTTCTTGCTGAGGATTAGAAATTGCTGCGAAAGAAGGAGATGTATCTTGCTGAGGATATACCTCCAATGATACCTTTTCAACTATTGGTTCTTTAATTGTTTCAGGTGTAACTACATTTTCTTCCTCGACTTCTTCTGTTTGCGGCTTTATAGCTACTTCAAGCGATTCCTCAATCACTTTATGCAGATGAATATCTTCAAGCGACTCGGCTTCTTCAACCTTCGGCTGTAACATGCTTCGGCTATTTTTCAACTTATCCAGAATATCCAATATCTTTTGAATATCTTCTTTCGATGCAGATAGGTGTTTCAATTCCTTAAAACCATTATTTACACCTTTGATTTCGCTCTTCAAGAAGCTCATATCTTTATTCATCAGACTTATCTTAACCAATATCACTATAGGCATAATAAATAGTGCTATAAGCACCATTACTAGTAGAAATATTAAAAACTCTTCCATGTTTGTGTATTATCGATGTATTTTGTGCTTAATACTTATTTTGTAAAAATACGTGATATATTCAACAATCAATCTTTTCAGAACAAAAAAATAAGCTACTGAACCCTAAACCGAGTCCAGTAGCTTAATTCTAAAGCAACAAATCGTATATATTATTCTTGTTCTGTTTCTTTCAACTCTTTCAATTCATCCAGACTCTTAAGTATCGATTTAATATTTTTGTCATATAGTTTTTTGTATGACCAGCAAGTGAAAATTATAGTAACTAAACCAATACATGCCATAAGCCCTCTCAAAGTGTAGTTCAAATTTAACTGTGCATATATGTAAGTAATACTCAGGAAGAGAATCGGTACAAATAATATCATCACCATCTTTTCTCTTTTAATCCATATATTATAGCCATTTGTATGCTTGATATTATTACTTATCGCTTTAAAAAAATCAATCCGTGTAAGCTTATAAATTTTCAATGCTTGCCAAATGATCAATAATATACATATTGGAATCATCGCCCATAAGAATATATTATATTCAGGCAAATCTATTTTGTTGTTGATACAATGCAATATTACAGGTATGACCAATAATACTATAATCAATCCTATCAGTTCGGCATTTATCAATTTATTTAACGATTTATCGGCTTTGGTATACAACATCTCTTTTATTATATTCTCATTAAATATCTCCTGCTTTTTTAACCGGTCGTCTAATAACAGCCATGTATCTTTTAATTCGTTTATTTCCATCTCTTTTTTAATCTTAAAGATTCGACATTTGTTTTAATTTTTCTTTAGACCGTTTCAGCTTTGTGGCCACATTACTGACAGATAATCCTGTTATATCAGCTATCTCCTGATACGACTTCTCTTCGAGCCAAAGTAGAATTATAGCGCGCTCTATTGATTTCAACTGATGAATAAGCCTATACATTTCTTTAATTCTTTCATTCGTATTTTCCGACTCTGCCAATGAGTTCTGCAATAAAGAAACAGATATTCCTTTGGGTCTGAGCATATCTTTTCGCAGACCAGATATACATGTATTCAAAGATATTCTATATATCCAGGTCGAAACTGAACTTTCGTTTCTGAAGCGAGGATAAGCCGACCAAAGATTACATACAACCTCTTGATATAAATCACTCATCAGAAGTTCATCGGAAACATAGAACGAACACACTTTATAGATAATGCGTTCATTGCTACGAATCATATCTACGAATGCTTTTTCCAAATCAACTTTAACTTTCATCAATCTGCTTTTTATATGTTAGTCGAAAAGAATCGATGAAAATGGCATTTATTAAATATTATTTTAAACAAAAAATCCCATAGCAGCTTTTACTATGGGATTTTTATTTATTTCTATTTTTAGTTTATTCTCCAATACTATCAAGCAGCTCATTTTCCTTTTTCTTATCTATATTCCTTACCACTTGCCCGTATATAACCAAAGCTACAGCCGAAATAAGCCCAATACCCACAAAAACATACCAAATATAATGAGCATTGACAGTCGCAGCAGCATATTCGGTTTGTGATGCAAACCCTTTCGGGTCGGGACAGTATCGCTCTAATAAGAACCCTGATAACCCGAATGCAAAGAGGTAAGAAAAAAATGAATGTAAATGGCTAAATCCGAGATAAAGACCCTCCTCTCCTTTAGGAGACTGTTTGGAGAAATACTCTAGGAATCTCGGAGAAATAAAACACTCAGCCAGAGCCTGCATAGCTATACCTACAATCATCATAAAGGCAATAGGATGCATGCCAAGAATATAATCGGCCCCTATTTGATTACCAAAAGACATTACTAATGCCGAAAATGGGATAATAAGCATGCCTATAGTCATTGACGCCAAAGCCGTCCGTCTTTTCATAAACGAGGTTATGAAATTAACGCAAACAAAAACCACAAGAGGATTTACATTAGCATACCATCCGGGAGAAGCCCCCTCGCCTATCATACGTATTACATACTTGGGCATAGTTGCATACATCTGGCTTTGAATCATCCAGAATCCACTAATTATTAATATCAAGGCTATCAAACGTCCGTTCATACACACTTTTAAGAGTGCATGTCCTATTTCGCCAAAACTTTTGCCTTTCCCCTCTGTCTTTACAGACTTATAAAAAAAGAATACTGCAATCAAAGCGATCAAAGTCATCGATGCAGAAAAGAAATTCAAATAAACCAGCCCTTCATCTCCCATACTGCGGCGTAAAGGGTCAACAACTGTTTTACCCGTAAAAGCACCTATATTTACCATCATATAGAAGATAGCGTAACCTCTGGCTCTGTTTTCGGATGTTGTTTCACGAGCTACGGTTCCCGATATAACAGCCTTGATAAAAGCTCCACCAATCACAATCAGCACCAATATGGGAGCAATAGACCAGCGAAGATAACTCGATTCCAGTCCTGTAAACGTGGTAGTCATATCATAGCTCACAAGCCCGGCACTTTGAAGCAAAGTAGGTAAAACGCCTAGTCCAGCATAGCCGACTGTAAGCAATGAGAAAGCAAGTATTATGGATGACCTGAATCCTATTTTATCGGCATATGCACCTGCAAATGTTGGTAGAAAATAGAGCATAGCCGAGAATATACCGGATATGAATCCTGCTTCGATATCAGAGAAGCCCCAAACATTTGACAAATAAAGTGTTATTACAATAAATACGGCATAGTAAGCCAGTCGCTCAAGTAATTCGACAGAATTGGCGACCCAAAAAGCCTTAGAGAATTTAGTCATTAGAAAATTATAGAATTGTTAAAATTAAACGAACAGCTACAAAAATAAGAAAATAATCTGGTTTCCAAAACCTATTAACTTTATAGTAATATGTCAATTAGCCTTTTTCAGCTCGATACAGAAAGTTGTACCGACGCCTACAACTGAGCTTTTTACATATATGTGACCTTTATGGTAGGAATCTATAATACGCTTAGCTAAAGATAACCCTAGCCCCCAACCCCTTGCTTTTGTTGTATATCCGGGATTAAAAACTGTTCGAAATTTGGATTTGGGAATACCTTTTCCCGTATCTTGTATATCAATACTCAATACTTTACCCTTGTCGGCTAAGGTATATATTATTTTCCCCTGCCCCCCCATTGCATCCACAGCATTTTTAGTCAAATTCTCAAATACCCAACTTAGAAGGGGCTCGCTCACTTTTGCATAAAGAGGCACATCTGGTAATTGTAACTCAAAAATCACTTTTTTAGATATTCTTTTTTCAAGATAACTTATTGCTTGAACAATAATATCTGCAATATCCTTTTCTTCTAGAGCCGGTGCAGAACCTATCTTTGAGAAACGATCGGTTATCATTTGTAATCGATTCACATCTTTTTCCATATCAGAAACAATCGCTGCATCTACCTCTTTCAATTTGAGATATTCCAGCCATGCCAACAAGGAAGATATAGGTGTGCCTAACTGATGAGCTGTTTCTTTTGAAAGCCCTACCCACAAACGATCCTGTTCCATTTTCATAGTAGAGAACAGGGCAAAGAATGCTATTATCATAAAGAGGAGAAGAACACCCAACTGAACATAAGGATATAACTGTAAACGCTTTAACGTATACGAATCGTCATAATACACATATTGGTCGAAATCTTCGACCTCTATAATAATTGGAGGATGTTTTTTCTCAAATTGAATTGCCTTTTCTCTCAAAAAGTCCTGCTCGTTCGTTTCGGGTAAGTCTATATTGTTCGATGTATAAAAATTATCTTTCTTATCGTATAAGATCACAGGAATTGTAGTGTTATTATTAAGCACCTGAACAACAAGGATCATATTCAGGTTTTCAACATTACTTGCCATCTCCTTGGTTGCTTCGGCCCATATTTCAATCTTATTACGCTCTTCTTTAGACAAGTCTGTCACCAAAGAATGAGAAACAACAAGCGAGCCGCAAACTATTATTGCAGCGACGATAATAAAGAGATACCTCAATAAAAGCCCGTTATTCTCAAACAATTTCATGCAATAAAGATAGCAGTTTTTATTTCTCAGATTGTTTCTGACTAAAGATTTAATAGCCTGCAAAACAAAAAGACTTATATACCGATAGTTCAATATATAAGTCTCTTTAGAATAACTATAAAGCCTTAACGTAATTATTTAATTTCGTTCAACAGGTCTGTTTTACCTTCATTTACAAGTTTCAGGATAAGTTCACCGAAAAGAGTATTTTGCCATGCAAACCATGAACGTGTAAAATTCTTAGGATCGTCTTTATGAAACGATTCGTGCATAAATCCGGTATCAGCATCGGTATCAAGCAGCATCTTTACACATGCTTGAATCTCTTTATCGTCCTGACTCGTGAAAGCTTTCATCATAATACTCATCGGCCATACCATATCGTAACCAATATGAGGTCCTCCAATACCTTCTCCAGCTTTTCCTTTAAAGAAATAAGGGTTATCTTGACTCCAAACAAATTTACGTGTATTTTGGTAAATAGGATCATTTACATCTACATCGCCAAGATAAGCCGAAGAAAGCAAACTTGGTGCATTAGAATCATCCATTAGATATTTATTTCCAAAGCCATCTACTTCGAACGCATAAATAGTACCATATTTTGGATGATTGAATGTTGCATGTTTTTTCAATGCAGTTTCTACCTCCTGAGCAAGATCGGTACATTCTTTAGCCAAAGCCGGTTTATTATTTACTGCTGTTAATATCTCGGCTGCTTTCCTCAAAGATGTCACAGCAAAAAGATTAGATGGTACAAGGAATTGGAATGTTGTAGCATCATCCGAAGGACGGAAGCAAGAAACAATTAGTCCAACAGGATTTACAGGGTTGCCAAGTCCGCCATTATTCAATGTATCAAGCTGACGATCTGTTACTCGTAAAAACTTATACGGGCCAACACCATCTTTACGTTGTTGCTCTTTGAATGTTTGTAATATCAATGTAATAGCTTGTAGCCACTCTTCATCAAATACGGAAGTATCTCCTGTAGTTTTCCAGTAATGATAAGCCAAACGCAAAGGATAGCAAAGAGAATCGATTTCCCATTTACGTTCATGCAATTCCAATTTCATATCAGTTCCATCAGACATCCATTGGTGATCCGGATTAGGATCGTGCGGATCTAAAAAAGCGTTTGCATAAGGATCGATAATGATACATTTAAACTGACGGCGAATTGTTCCGGCAAGCATTGCTTTCAACTCAGGATCATTATTAGCCAATTGTACATAAGGCCATACCTGAGCTCCTGAATCGCGCAACCACATAGCGTGGATATCTCCTGTATAAACAACCGTATCGTCTTTACCATCCGTTTTACGGTAACGCACTGTTGTATCCAGCGTATTAGGGAAACAGTTTTCAAACATCCATGCAAGTTTAGGATTAGTCAGAAGTTTCTTTACACGTACGATTTCGCTTTCTACAGCTTTAGAAGTAAAAAGACGATCTTTTATTGCAGGACGGTTACTCTTGTAGGGAGCCGGCGTGCTAATTGCAGTATTATCCTGCACTAAAGCTATTGGTTCAGAAGCATTGGCACTTCCTCCTATCAATAGTGCGGCAATCATTGCACACGCACTAACATAACATTTTCTCATTTCTTAGTATTTGTATATTTATTTAAAATTTATTTACCCCTTACTTTATTCCTGCCATACGACCATACATTTCTATCATAGCCGCCTGAGTAAGCAACCATTTTTTATCGTCTTTTTGTTCTCCGGTCCAGTCTACATTAAACAAGCCATTATTATCGCGGGTATGTGTCCATGCATAATCAAGGCTTTTCTGAAAAGAATCCAAATATGTCTTATTGTTATCCAAATTGTATAGCTCTATATATCCACGAAGCATAACGGCAATAAACCATACATCGCTTCTTTTTAATATTTTAAAAGATTGCCCTTCAGCAGTCGTGAAATCTTGAAAGAAATAATCATGTCCTGATTTCGCTATATTTTCAGCATCGGTCAGATATTCTTTATTATTTGTCAATTTATACAGCAAAGCGGCAGCTTGTAACATTTGACCACTATTGTATGGGTATTTAGCTTTACCAATCTTTCCTTCCAGATTTACATTATCAAAATAAAGATAATCTGACGGATCCTGCAACTCTTTTTTAGTCCATTCATATAAGTTTTTTCCTTGTTCGAAATATAGACTATCTCTAGTTGCCATAAAAAGCTTTAATGCAAAGACCGATCCAGGAGCATTAGAACATGTGTTTTTAGATTTTTTTTTCTGTTCGCACCAATATATTCCACCTCCAAGCTTCTCATCGATTCCGCTTGCAACAAAATCCCATATAAGTTTTGCCTTATTTAGATATTTCTCGTCGTTTGTTAACATATATGTATCAGTAAAGTCTATTCCCAACCAGACATTATCATCATAAAAACGGTCCGACTCCGGTGCTGAATTTATATATGAAGAATATCCAAATGGTGTTCTTTTCTGATCAAAATATTCTTCCAGACCCGGCAAAACTTTTGTATCTAAAATAACTTGATATTGCTTATCTCCGGATGTCTCAAACATTGCATTTACAGCAGAGAAGGTTCCCGAATAAGGCCATAAGTAAGAATACTGGTTTGGTATATTTTTCTGATCTTCCGATGCCAAATAAGAAGCTGTATACTTATCATCGAACGGATAGTTTTCGCGAAGCAAATTTGTATTTGCCACCGAATAATGACTGTATAACGAATCAAGTGTAATATGTGCTCTTTCCAGATCACTATTTATACTTTTCCCTTCTCCTTTTGGTGTACAGTTCAGGAGGGTTACAGCGCAAACAAACAACACTAAAAGATATCTTTTATTCATGGTTATAAAGGTTTAAATCTAATAATAAAATTGAACACTACAAATTTAAATTAATTCAGAATAAAAGTAAATCATTGAAAATAGATCTCAATGCTAAGTCTTAATACTAGACTACATTGTCCGAAATATATACTACAGCACACACACCAAAATAGGCTTTTAAAGACAAGAGTTAATACTTATTTTCATATCTTTGTCATATTCGTATACTCAGGAACTAGCAAATAAAGTCATGAAAAAGCCCTTATATTATATCTTGTATATTATTTTGCCTTTCATATATTTTGAAAACATTAATGCATTTAATTTAAGACAGATTTCGAATAGAGACGGCTTATCCAACAGTGCAATATTATCTATCTGCCAAGATAATGATGGGTTTATGTGGTTTGGCTCATGTGACGGGCTAAATATGTTCAATGGTATAAACATACAAGTATACAAGCCAACTAATAATGAAAATAAACTATCGGGAAATCTTATTGAGAATATTATTGAAGCAGAGAATGGGATACTATGGGTATATACTAATTATGGGCTAGACAGATTTGACAAGAAAAGAAGAGCTATAGAATCTTTCAATCAATTTAAGGGGCAATACTTTATTCAAAAAGACAGAGATAATAATATATTCATTATAAAAGAGGATAACTGTATATACTATTACCATAAAGCAACAAAATCTTTCAAAAAAATAGTATTGAAAGGGTTGGTATATGAGAGCATTATAAATATTACTATTACCTCCGACAATCTATTATGGATATTCACAAAAAATAGTTATAATCAAAGTTATAAAATTAACATCGGAGACGATGGAGACATACATCTTACGCTGGCTCACCGACTGGAGCATAACAACAGTATTCTATATTGCCTGCACGAAAAGGGCAAGAACGATGTCATCTATTTTATAGACAATACTCGTACCCTTTACGAATACCATCTGATTGAAAAGAAAAAATATTATATTACTAATCTGAGCCAAAAAATAGAGCAAAATGGAGAGATTACGTCTATTGTAAAATATCATAACGATTTTTTCATCGGATTCAAGACAAACGGACTTTTACGTTTGAAGAACGTACCGGATAAGGAACAAAACTATATAGCCGAGGATATTGGTATAAAATGCGGAATATTTTGTCTTCTAAAGGACAAGTATCAAGATTTACTCTGGATAGGCACAGATGGACAAGGGGTATACATGTACTCTAATAATACATACTCCATTAAATCGGTATTATTTAATACATTCACTAACAAAATTGAGAAACCAGCTAGAGCTTTGTATTTAGATAAAGAACAATCTTTATGGATAGGAACCAAAGGTGACGGCATACTTAAGTTTCAAAATTACACACCTGACAAACCATTATCTGATATTCCGGTAAAATACTATACTGCCGAGAATAGCACTTTAAAAGATAACTCAATTTTTACTTTTGCAAAAAGCAGCAGGAATATACTATGGATAGGAGGTGAAAACGGGATCAATTACTACTCCTATAAAGATAAAGAAATAAGAAATATAGAAGCTAATGTAGATGGTGTACCTATAAAATACGTACATGCAATACATGAAGCAAACGATACGACACTATGGATTGCAACGGTAGGTACAGGAATTGTTAAAGCAAAAATATCCGGTTCGGAAAATTCTCCTACATTGAAAGGTACAAATAGGCTTACAATTCATGGAGCAAAGGGTATGTATAACTTTTTCTTTACATTATACAAAGAAAACGAGACTGCCATCTGGTTTGGCAACAGAGGCTATGGTGCAATCCGAGTAGACACCCGAGACTTGAGTACATCCACCTTACTATTGGATAATTCAGGAAATAATCAAACATTAAATGATATATTCTCTATAGTCAAAGATTCAAATGACAACTTCTGGTTCGGTACTAGCTTTGGCCTTGTAAAACACACTAAAAATGGAGAAAATGTAATATATAACGAAGCGAACGGTTTTCCCAATAATACAATACATGGAATACTCAAGGACTCTAAGAACAACCTTTGGTTGAGTACAAATAATGGAATTGTAAAATTCGATACCGAGAATGAAGATTTCCAGGTTTATAATAATTTAAATGGGTTACAGGTTACTGAATTCAGTGATGGAGCATCTTTTTATGACGAAACAACTGCTACTATCTTTTTTGGAGGAATCAATGGATTCGTATCCTTTACCGAAACAGAAACACCTCAGCAGGAATATCTACCTAAGATATATTTTGATAATCTTTCTATATTTGGAAAAGAAAAGAATATATCCGATTTTATCGAAAATAGGCACGATAGGAATATCCTCAATTTGAATTATAACCAAAACTTCTTTTCTATTTCATTCACTGCTCTGGATTATATTAATGGGAATAATTACTCCTACTTCTACAAACTGGATAACCTAGGTACACAATGGATAGAAAACGGTTCATCAAATAGTGCCTCTTTTACTAATCTATCCCCGGGAACATACACTTTATCCATCAAATACAAGAATAGACTTACAGGAAACGAAAGCCCCGCATACTCCATTACTATAAAAATACTTCCTCCATGGTACATGTCGTGGTGGGCTTATGTTATATATATATTAGCTATATTTGCCTGTATTACACTACTTATAAAAACGATGATCGAAAAAGATCGAAAAAGGAAATTAGAGACACTAAAAAAAATCAAACAACAACATCAGGAAGAAGTATATGAATCGAAACTCAGCTTTTTCACAAATATAGCCCACGAATTCTGCACACCTCTTACCCTAATTTACGGACCTTGCGACCGTATCTTATCACATAGTGGCTCTGATCGGTTTGTAAGAAAATATACACAGTTAATTCAGCGTAATGCTGAAAGACTCAACGACCTTATTCAAGACCTGATCGAATTTAGAAGAATTGAGACCGGCAATAAATTACCTCAAATAGAAAGCCTGCAAATTGCAGCCATAGTAAATGATATAAGCAGCTCATTCTACGATCTATCCGAGTCAAATAATATTGAATTCATTTGCAATATTAGTGAACCTCTTATTTGGAATTCCGATAAGGGATTTATATATACCATCATAACTAATCTAGTATCCAACGCCTTCAAATATACGCCGGTTGATGGACAAATACGAATAGATGTGGCTATTCAAGACGGAATCCTACAAATAATAGTATGCAATACGGGAAAAGGGATCAAAGAGAAAGACCTGAATCATATATTCGACCGATACAGCATCCTAGACAACTTTGAGAATCAGGATGTCAAAAATAACTCATCGCGTAATGGTCTGGGATTGGCAATATGTAATAGTATGGTGAAACTACTAGGAGGAACTATTAAGGTTAATAGCGAACTAAATAAAGAAACAGAGTTTATTGTCTCTTTACCTGAAAAAGAAGTATCAATCGCCCAGAATGAGATAAATAATATTTATCCTGAATTAAACCGGAGGAAAGACTATGAACCCTCAATCGAATTACCCGAATATGAGTTTGACAAATCAAAACCTACTATACTGATTATAGATGACGACATAGAAATTCTTTGGTTTATAAATGAAATATTTGCTAATGAGTATAATACAATCCCTGTAAACAAACCATTGGAAGTAGAAAACATTTTATTAAAGATGCATCCCGACATTATTATATGTGATGTAATGATGCCTGCAATAGATGGTATAGCTTTGGCCAAAACAATAAAAGCAGACAAGAAAACTGCTCACATACCGATGATACTTGTCTCCGCAAAACATGCAGTAGAAGAGCAAATAGAGGGCCTTGCGTCAGGGGCAGAGATGTATATTACCAAGCCATTCAACGTTGACTATTTAGCTACATCGGTAAAACACCTCATTTCAAGGAAGGAGACATTGAAGGACTACTTCCATTCACCTTTAAGTGCTTATGACCTTTCTGAAGGTAAAATGACTCATAAAGAAAATACTAAGTTTATACAAGACATCCTCGATATCATCGAGAAGAACATTACAAACAAGAAGCTATCTGCTCAATTTATAGCTGATGAGCTAAATATGAGTCCTCGCCACCTTTATAGAAAATTGAGTGAAATCAATAGTGATAGTCCGACTGATATGATTAAAGATAGTAGATTGCATATCGCCCGCAATTTACTCATTAATACAAAACTAACTATTGATGAGATTATATATAAATCGGGATTCTCTAATAGAGCAACCTTCTTTCGGTCATTTTCACAGAAATTTGGATGTACCCCTAAAGAATATAGGGATAAGGAGATATCCGATCTATAAACAGATCAGAAACATTTCAGTTCTTGATAGAGACGCTGTATTGGTAAACCCATTATATTGAAATAGGAACCCGAAATATATTCGACTGCAATATACCCGATCCATTCCTGAACACCATATGCCCCTGCTTTATCCAGAGGCTTATACTTGGTTACATAATAATCTATTTCGTCATCTTCAAGTTTGGCAAATCGCACATCGGAAGACACTGCAAATGTTTTCTGCTGTTGCTTTGTTGTAATACAAACTCCGGTCAGTACTTTATGTGTATTTCCTGACAAGTCACGAAGCATTTGTTTAGCTTCATCCTCATCAATTGGTTTACCATAGACTTTATCGCCCAACAATACAATTGTATCAGCAGTTATAAGTAAGGTATCTTCTTCCAGAAAATCTAAATAAGCATTTGCCTTTTCTTTTGCAATGTAGATTGCAATATCTTCCCCCTTTAAATCATCGGGATAATCCTCATCTATATCCGGCAATATCTTTATTACATAATCAACATCAAGACCCGAAAGCAGCTCTTTTCGTCGTGGCGAATTAGAGGCCAATACTATTTTATATTGAGATAAATCTAACATTCTTATAATTTAAATTACATCGGCCCAAATAACGTTGCATCAATACTCTGAGATTCAAACTTTAACAAATATTTCTTCACATCCAAACCATAAGCATAACCTCCTAAACCTTTTCCCTCATTTATAACACGATGGCAAGGAACTATGATAGCTATATTATTTTTACCATTTGCGGAACCAACTGCCCGACATCCCTTAGGAGAACCGATCGCAATAGCTTCGTCTTTATATGATACTGTTTTACCATAAGGAATTGTCATCAAGTAATCCCATGATTTTTCCTGAAAAGGGGTTCCTGCTTGTTTTAGAGGAAGATCAAATATTTTTCTCTCGCCGGAAAAGTATTCCTCTAACTGATTGATGGCCTGATTAAGGATATTGGATAGTGGAGCCTTTACTTCAGGCATTTCAGAAACAAATCTGACAGAGGAGATATATCCGTCATTCTCTTCTATCTCTATTACTCCGACGGGTGATTGTAAAAAAGCCTTCATTCTTTTTCTTGGGTTTATTTTCATTCCTCGACCAACTCCAATTTATCATTTGACGGAGACGCTTAAGAAAGCGTTTTGAAGGTTTGTCCCTCAAATAGGATTCAATATGCCTTTTCTTCTTTTCTTCCAGTATTTCGTCTACATTGATAAGTATTCCTGTTTCTTCTACATTTCCAAATGTATCATTTACAGCTGTACCAAATACTTTCATTTGAGGGGAGAGACTGATGTAAGCATTTACCAACGGAGGAATATTAAGTCCTAACTTCCGAACCGAGGTATTTAATATTTTATAATCAAGCTTGAATGTTTCTCCATCGAATAATTTTATAAGCTTCCTTATATCTGTTCCAATATTCAATGCTTGCTTAGGGAAGACCAATCTATCCGGATCGGGAAAATATTTATTCATAAAATAAAGTATCATATCCCGCGCCTGCGTATTATAAGTATCATACATTGTTACTTTCCCGAAGAAATATTTCATTGAGGGATCGGCTACAGAAAGAGCGCCAAGCCCGTCCCATAGATTATCGAGAGCAAAAATACCCTTCGAGCCTGCCAAAGTGGACTGATACTCTAAAGTTACGAATGAACGTCCTAATTCAAATGTACAAGGGAGATACTCATCTATAAACTTTTTAGAGAAATGAAACAAATGCGATGTAGCCAAGATAGGTTCTCCATTATCATCGAAACAAATGTCAGGTCCACAGATAAAACGATAACCACCTATTATCTCTTCGGCATCCGGATTCCATACTATCAATTGCTTGTACGGATTATCCATTGTATCGTATTCATCTATATCGGTAGCCTTACCTGTTCCTCCTCCGTAATAACGGAAAGCTATTTCACGCAATCTACCAATCTCCAGCATCACATTAGGTGAATTATGATGTGTAACTATATAGATTTCATTATTGGCCTTGTTGGTGTGCCTCAAGAATTTGTCTTTTGTCAGTTCAGCCTTTAATAAGCTCTTATCTATTGGAGAGATGATTGTATCCATCTTTTATTTTTTAGTTTCTGCCAGATTATAAGCTATATTCTTTACATATTCAGCCCATTGTGAGGTATTCTTTGTATTATCGAAACGAGAATACGGAATCGGCTCTCCAAAGGTAATGGAAAAATTTGTATTCTTGTTCTTAAACATCTCATCTGGCAGTAGGATTAACTCTATATTAAACTTTATCCCTAAAGATTTCCTTATATTGGCAAACCAATAGAAAAAGTTTGAATTTTTCGCATTAAAATAAACAGGTACAATATCCCGTTTAGAATCTATAGCTTTTACTATAAAATTTTTTTGCCACGGAAGATCGCATATCGCTCCCTTGGTCTTTCGTGAGCAAAGCCCTGCCGGGAAAGTGATAATCTGGTCATCAGACTCATAAGCTTCGTTTAGAGTTGTTGTTGCTTGCTTTGATTGCCGGCCGTATTTATTAACCGGTAAGAATATCGGCTGTAGGTTTCTTATAAAATAAAGAACATCATTCACTACATACTTTATTCTTTTATCATATCTTTCGCCAACTACAGCCGATAAACAAATACCATCGAGTCCGCCTAAAGGATGATTTGAAGCAAAAATAAAACGCCCTTCTTGGGGTATATTTTCAAGGCCGTATACATCTAGCTTAAGATTGAAATAACCAACAACAGCCTGCATAAAATCAACCCCCTCTTTGTCGGCATATATACGAAGTATCTCGTTCAATTCGTCTATGTGCACTTTACGCTTTAGATAATTTATAATAAATCTGGGAATTTTATTATAAATCTTCGGTGCCTTCTCTTCCAAAACTTTATCTAAGTCCAATACTAGGGGAGTCTGATTCATTCCTAAAATAGTCTAATAACCTTTCTATTACAAAAATAATTTATTTTGAGTTATAATTACCTGAAAAAAGAATAAATAGTGATAAGGGATTCCTTTTAATTGAATTTACCTATTATATTTGTGATCTTATATTAAAAATAAAAATAGAGTAATGAACAAAAAAATATTATTCCGTGGTCTAAGTCTTGCTTTAGTAGCTTTGCTAATGCTTTACAGCAGTAATATCTCAGCTAAAATACTGGATGAACCTAAAAAGGATAAATCTCCTATAGTGACGTTATCAGCATCTAATTATAGTGGAGAAACAGCAAAGGGGCTTGTTTTCGTCGACTTTTGGGCAGCTTGGTGTGGGCCTTGCCGCAAAATGGCACCTATACTTGATGAAGTAGCATCTGAATATAAGAACTCTGTAAAAATAGGCAAGTTAAATGTCGATAATTATAAAAAGTTTGCGATAGACAATGGTATACAAGCTTTACCGACTATCGTAGTCTATAAGGATGGTAAAGAGGTAGACCGTATTATGGGATTGGTATCGAAGGATAAATTGGTAGAGATTATTGATAAATATTCGGAAAAGAAAGCTAATTAAACCAATCGAAACGAAGATAAGGTATCACAGCTTTTGAGATTTCAGACACAAGAGGATAGGTGTGAGATTGTTGACGCACATCCTCTTTTATTATTTGCTTCTGTTGATCAAACTCAACTATAAGATTTAGCAGGATACTAAAAACAACAAGCCACTTTGCTGCACAGAACAACGCTCCAGCTAACCGATTCAGAGTGTTCATTTTCAAAGCATCAACAAACGACTCCAGCAATTTACCGGTAAGAAACAAAACAACCAGAATAGCTATAAAAGCAAGAATATAAGAAAGAGGACCTGTTATATGGGGAGAACTATTGGTAAATTCAATTAGTTTTGGTGCAAATAACTCGGATAGTTTTCCAGCAAATATTGCACCTAATACAATCCCGGCCAAGGATGCAACCTGCATTACGAGACCAGAGAAGAAACCCTTAACAAGGGTCATTAATATAAGTATTACAACAACCAGATCAAACCAACTTAAAATCATAACGAGTGACTATATACAACAAAAGTAAGAATTATTATCATAATTCCTACTTCGTATATTTAAGCAATAAATCTTACTAAAGAATATTATTTGCTGTATTCGTCAGAAACTGAAAGTTTTGCTCTACCTTTTGCTCTGCGGGCTGCAAGCACTCTACGTCCATTTGCAGTAGCCATTCTAGAGCGAAAACCATGTTTGTTTTTTCTTTTTCTGTTTGATGGTTGAAAAGTTCTTTTCATCTCTATATATATTTTCTGTTATTATTTTCCTTCGAGTTTCGGGTTGCAAAAATAGGATGTTTATTTAATATAAGCAAGTATATTAACGTTTTATTTTATTGAAAGTGATAAAACTATAGTCATATTTATGCTTTTCATCAACAGTATGATCCTCTTCAGATGCTTTATTCCATATCGAAGCATTTATTTCCGGAAAGAATGTATCAGCGCCCTCGAAAGAATGATGTATACGTGTCAGATAAAGTTTATCTGCATATTTCATTGCTTCCCTATAGACTGAACCACCACCTATGATAAAAACCTCTGTCTCATCTTCACACAGAGCTATAGCCTCCTCTATCGAGGAACACATTTCGCAGCGGTCAAACCGTAAATCCTTATTTCTGGTTATAACAATATTGCGCCGATTTGGCAATGCACCTTTCGGTAAAGACTCAAACGTCTTACGTCCCATAATCACAGAGTGCCCATCTGTTATAGATTTAAAATATTTTAAATCGTTAGGCAAATAACATAGTAGATTATTATCTTTACCTATTGCGTTATTCTCGTCTGCCGCCACTATTATTGATATTTTTCCCATATTAATTTTCACTTTAAAATCAAATTCAACTTTTTAACTTGATTACTCCAATATAATTGTGTGATATCTATACCTTCATACACATCTATTTTTCTCTTCCCTAAGATGATACTATTCAGGATATCCGACAAAACCGCTGGATCATTCATATCTGTAGTGCATCCGCACCCATCGCCAACAACATCGGCCGAAGCACCTACAGGGGTAGTAACTATATAGTTCTTAAATATTTTAGCTTCGTACAGAACAATCCCCGAACTCTCTGTTCTGGAAGAAAGGACAAACACTTTAGCTTTACTATATATATCCCACAATATTTTTTTATCATAAATAGCCCCTATAAATACAACGTTCTCTTTCAAATGTGGATTGCGCAGAAAGAAATTATCTATATACTCTTTAAATTCTTCCTGTATTGGACCAATTAAATAAGCCTTCCAACCTTTCATTCCTGTCTTCTCAAGAGCTTGCATAAACAACTCGGTATGCTTTTCGAAAGTACCTAATCGTCCGACAGTTATAAATACATTTTCTTTTTCATCAAATCCCCTTGCAGAAACGCCTAATTCACCTATCAATTGATCATCGCAACCATTTTCTAATATAATAAGTTTATCCTTAAAATAAGGGGCTAAACTTTCATCATTAAACAAACGATTATAAGCATCCGTACTTTCGCAAGAAAATAAATCCACATTTTTAAAATAAGACTTATAAGCCTTCTTTTTGAGTTTAGCCTTTATTCCTCCATTATTGAAAAATGCTGAAATACGATCTGCAATATAGATAGGAATATCTAACTTAACGTACGATTTTCCTTTAGGATTCAACAACTTGTAAAGCAATGCTATTTTCCCTGCCCTCATAAAGATATGGAAAGTCATTAAAACATCAATCTTTCTCGCATTTTTGAATAAATAAAAAGCTACTTTCAAAAAATACAAATTCAAACTTTTATTCTCGGCATGTTTTATGGGATATAACTTCACTCCTCTTAATGTTGTCGGCATATCTTCATTCAGATGGGTCTGAGGGTATACAATAGTAACATCCATATCATAAACCTGCTTTATGTAAAATGGAAGCAGAAAAAAATCCTTTCCAAAATGCTCCTTATCGAAATGGATTAATATAAGAGTAAAGTTTTTCTTTTTCATTTCTTCACAGGCTTCAATCCTATTTTTTTTGCTTTCTCAACTATATATTTATAGGCCGCTTCGTATTCATTCGGTATAACACCATCCAATATGGCATCCTTTACTGAGGACTTCAATCTACCTACTTCCGGTCCGGGCGGAAGAGCAAATATATCCATAATCTCTTCTCCTCCTATTGGCGGTTGAAAATTACGGACATGATCTTTTTCTTCAATATCTTTCAACTTCTGACGTACAATTTCAAAATTACGTAGATAACGACGTACTTTTTCCGGATTTTTCGATGTTATATCTGCCTCGCACAAGGTCATCAAATCTTCAATATCATTACCCGCCTCAAATAAAAGACGACGTACTGCTGAATCTGAGATATCCTCATCGACCAGCACCTGTGGACGCATATGTAAAGTCACCATCTTCTGTACATACTTCATTTTCTCATTCAAAGGGAGCTTCATCCTTCGGAATATTCCGGGAATCATCTTTTCTCCTATAAAGTTATGATTATGAAAGGTCCAACCAAGCTTAGGATCGAATCGCTTAGTCGCAGGCTTTGCTATATCATGTAGAATCGCTGCCCATCGCAACCATAAATCATTGGTATGTTTAGCTATATTATCTAAAACAACGAGTGTATGATAAAAATTATCTTTATGTCCAACCCCTTCTTTAGTTTCAGCACCTTTTAATGCCACTAATTCAGGGAAAATAATAGGTAGCAAGCCTGTTTTATCCAATTGCAAAAAGCCCACAGATGGCCTTGGAGATAACACTATTTTATTCAATTCGTCAATTATTCTTTCTCCTGAAATAATATTGATACGTTCTTTATTGCGAGTTATAGCATCGAAAGTTTCATGCTCGATATCAAAGCCTAATTGAGAAGAGAAACGAATAGCCCGCATCATACGCAAAGGATCGTCACTAAATGTTATATCAGGATCCAGAGGTGTACGAATTATCAAGTTCTCCATATCCTTTAGTCCGCCGAAAGGGTCTAATAATTCACCAAATCTATCTCTATTAAGACATACAGCTAAAGCATTTATTGTAAAATCGCGACGATTCTGATCATCTTCAAGCGTTCCGTCTTCTACTATAGGTTTACGTGAATCTCTCTGATACGATTCACGACGGGCACCTACAAACTCGACCTCAATATCTTTATATTTTATTTGAGCGGTTCCAAAGTTCTTAAAAACTGAAAGATGAGCTTTTCGCCCTAATACTTTTGCTACAGCCTCAGCTAATTTTATACCCTTACCTACCGTTACTATATCAATATCTTTAGATGGGCGATGTAAAAAAATATCACGTACATACCCTCCTATTGCATAGCATTCCAAATGCATATCATCAGCAACCTGAGATATTATTTCAAAAATCTGTGCGGAGAATTTATTCTGCAACCAATTTTCTATATTAAATTCCGAATTATCTATCATTATACTTATAAAGTAGCTTTCTAAGATGGAGCAATTTTAATCCTTAGAGATTTAGATGGTTCTAACTAACAAGGACTGCAAAGATAATAATTCTGTCAGCAAAATCATTCTAACACTCCAGTCCTTTTCATTTTCTCACTAAGTAAGTGGCAATTAGCACTCATCTGTTGTTAATGAGTGGAACACAAATAAGCAACCAAGGTGGACATCTATCTGTTCGCCGCAAAAAATTAAATAGTGAAAAAGCCACCAAACTATCATGCCACAGAATAAAAGTAATAGTGACACTACAAGATCATCCATATTGACAAAAAACTATTAAATTCAATCTGATTAGTCATTTATCTCAGTTGGTGTCCTTAAAATATGTATTTCTATAAAATGCTTACATTTTTCTTTTACGAAAAGAATAATCAAACAAAAATAATTTGTAATTTGGCACTGTGATACTATTATATCAGGATATCAAAACAACTAGCAGTTTATGCAGAATTATTATAGAAATACATTAATATTTCTTCTACTTTTCCTTCTTTCATGTAATAAAAAAGATGATGGAGCTTTATTGCGGTTAAATATCGCGAGACAGTTTTATGCTGAAAAACAGTACCAAAAAGCAAAAGACGAAATTGACAGTTTAAAGATATTATATCCTAAATCTTATGATGAAATTAGGGCGGGATTAGCTTTTTTGGACACCATAAGAAGAGCAGAGAATGTGCAAACTATCACAGAATGCGACTCGCTTATTATCCTATACGAACCGGAGATAACAAAGATGAAAGCCGCTTTTTCTTTTCAAAAGAATAAAGAATATCAAGAAACCGGAACTTATATACCGAAGGAAAGTGTATCAGGAGGAGTCATTACTCAGACAACCTTACGTTCGGGAGTAATAGAAGATGGTACTTTGTATATAGAAAGTGTATTTGTTGGATCGAAACAGAAACATAACCAGATAAAAGTATCGACAAAAGATGGTTCATATGCCCAATCCTTACCCGTAAATGATGATGGCCTCAATTATAGGTTTTCAAACATGGGAAAAGAGTACGAAATCATCCGTTTTGCCGGAAACAGCGAAAACGGGATTGCTAGATTCATATTTACAAATGCCCAAGTTCCGCTGACAGTCTCACTTGAGGGACAAGGGAAGTATTCATATCAAATATCGCAAACAATAAAATCTGCTATTTCCAAATCTTTCCAATTGTCAACAATGATGTTACAACTTGACAGCCTGAAAACAGCTAAGGAGAAAGCTGAGTATCACATTTATTACCTTGACAATAAAAAAGACAAAGCAACTGGCGAACTTACCAATTGATAAAACAATTTATGAAAACAGAAAATTCGTCTAGTGATGAATTAAGCCATAATTCAGATATATTTATTCCAAATATATCAGTCGATTGCATCATCTTGGGCTTCCATGCGGGATCTATCAATGTTTTGTTATGTAAATTTAAAGTAAGCAACAGATGGATGCTTCCAGGAAGTTTCGTTGCAAAAGATGAACATCCCGATGAAACAGCCTTACGTATATTGAAAAAACGAACATGTCTTCACAATGCATACCTGAAGCAATTTTATTTTTTCGGAAGAGACGGTTCAATCAATTACGATAACAACAAGGAGATACTAAAACGTTTCAACGATGAATATCCAAGAGAACAATGGAACTGTAATCGGTTTATCAGTCTCGCATACTATGCTCTGATTAAGCACGAACAGATTCAATTATTAGCGGACGAGCATGAAGAGTGTGCTTGGTTTAATATAAAAGAAATCCCTGCACTCTACCCAGACCATAAAGAGGTATTAGATACCGCATTGGAAACAATACGAAGACAAATTGGATATATTCCAATTGGATATAAACTATTACCTGAAAAGTTTACAATGCCAGAATTGAGAAATATTTACGAGTCAATTTTAGGTAGAGAAATAGACAGAAGAAATTTTCAGAGAAAAATGCTATCAATCGGTTATATTGAAGCACTGAATGAAATAAGAAAGGTAGGACCACATAAGTCACCTAATCTATACTCGTTCATAGAGAAGAAGTATGAAGATGCTGAAAAGTATGGTATACAATTCATGAGTAATAATTTTTAAAAAGAGTCTGTCTATTTTGTTATTCAAATCATAAAAAAGCCGGCTAAAACCGGCTTTTTCTTAGTTATTACATTTTTGCTATCTTAACTCATAAACGACTGTTACGATGGATTTCGGACTTATCAGAATAGAACTATTCACATCCATTATACTTCCTTCTACCAAATCCTGTGTTTGACTAGTAGTATATCTCTTTATAGATTTTACCGCTGCATTATCCAAATCAACCTTCGCATCATATTGCTGTTTGGACAAATTTGTATATACACAAACTAGCCTCTTACTATCCTGAGAGATATAGGCACTGCCAAATAAATCTTTTGATGAATTTTTCATTTCAAACCCTATACGTTTATAATCGGGACGAATAAAAAGACTATAATTACCCAGTACCCACAGAGTCTTAGTACTTTCATGAGTTCCACTTTGCTTTACATCACCATAAACTCCTCCTTCCGGAGTAGCTTTTATCAGTAAAAATCTATTTTTATGATTCCAACGTTCCAAATCAACACTTGTCCAGAAAGACCATGAAGCAACATTGCCATACACAAGATCACAATGTATGACCTTCGACATATACAATGCAATATCCATATAGGTTGCATTATCAAAACCTACAAATTCATTCGCACTATATCCATCTCCTAACATACTCCATTCTGTCTGATAAACTTTTAGACCGGCAACGCTAGCCTTAGAGGCAACAATAGTACGTGTATCTACCAACTTAGACCATGTCCCATCTGTCCAATAACTATGGCCTGCTATTATGGGTGCCACATGTTTCAAATTTCCCACATAGCTAGACGATGACTGGTCAAATAAATTATAAATTACATTTTTCCTGTTATTATCTCCATCTGTTTCATACAAATAATTCCAAGCTGCCGCTTCCGACAACAGGATCTTGGTATTTAAACCTTTCTCTTCAATAGATTTATCTATTTCTACAGCCAACTTTTTAATTTCACTATTTTGCCAGCCGGAACCCTCCTGTCCAGGTCCATCCCAGTTATATTGAGGTTCATTAACCGGGCTTATATAAGCAATGTCAATTCCTTTATTTGTTTTAAAATAATCTATAACAGTTGTTATATACTCAGCAAAATCGTCGTAGCTATCTTCTTTTAAGTTAGAATAAGCCCCCATAGCAGAATACCCCTTGCCATTACGGGTCATATATACCGGAGGAGTATTGCTAAACATGACAAATTGTTCGCATCCATAGCTCTTCGCTTTTTGCAAAAAGTATTGTTGCCCGGACTGCTTAGTCCAGTCCAGAGACCCATCAGTAGGATTCATAAAAGATTCAGCCCGACGAGAAGGATCTTCAATATCGCTGGCTGCTCCTTGCTGAGCTGTACCTCCGCCTAGATTGAATCTCCAACCAGAAAGACCTATACCTTCCGGCTGTCCATCTTTTATATTTTGAGAAAACAGAAGCTTTGCGATTCCTTCTTTCTCATTCTCGTCCCAATAAGTTCCAATATAATTAGGAAGCCAACAATCTGAGGCCGAAAAGCTCTCTATAGTCTGATATGTTGTATTAAAAAAAACAGAAACATTAGCAGTACCATCTGAAGGCTCTTGTCCAGAGCCAGGAGCGATAGTTGGTTCTGGGGTATCATTACAAGAAATGCCTACAAAACATAAACAAATGTATAACAAACATTTTACTATTTTCATGATTATTGATATTAGTTGTATCTCCAAAATGAGAGAGTATGCCCTAAACATAGAGCATACCTTCCAATCTTGAGAGTTTTATATTTCTAGAAATTAGGATTTTGAGTTATACTACCTCCAGAAAGCAAAACTTCTGTATTAGGTATAGGGAATAATAAATCTCTGTTTTCCTGAAATGTAATACCTTTATTACTATTTTCTTTCTGGTTTGTTGTCTCATATTCATCTGTAGATTCATAGAGATTATATTTTACAAATGTACCATTGGGCCCCATAACATTACAAAGAGCCTTTTTGCCATTATCATCTGTCCAACGGCGTAAATCATATAGGCGTTGATTCTCTAGCGCTAGCTCCAATCTCCTTTCTAAACGAATTGCATCCCTTAAGGTCTTTCCCGAAGATGTTATTTCTGGGAGACTCACTCTGTCACGAACTCTTTTTAGAGCTTTACGGGCTTCACTATCGTGCCCCAATTCGTTTGCAGCCTCGGCATACATAAGCAAAACATCTGCAAAACGCAGTAAACGATAATTTAGATCGATATGATCAGCATCATATGGCTCTGGTCTCAAATTGTGAGGAATATAAAATTTTCTATTAATACGTGCCGATTTATGCTTACTCGGTGATATTACATAATTTTTAGCTTTTTCGGTATCATCGCCCGGTACATCATCTCCATGTTTTATTATAGTCCATTTCAACCTTTCGCCATCTCCGGCATCAAGAAAAGCTTTTTCCAAATTACTTGTCGGTTGTCCCCATGACCAGCCATCATCATCACGAGAGCCAGTAAAAACAGATAGCCTACCCCCTAAACTATAACTAATATCGGAGCTATATTGAACCTCAAATAATGATTCTACATTATTATTATTCGTAATAGACCAAACATCTTTGAAATCTGGGCACAAATCATATTCCTGAGTATCAATCAACTCTCCCAATATTTTTTCTGCTTCACTATATTTGTCCTGGTATAAATATACCTTACCTAAGTAACCCATGGCCGCACCTCTGGTTGCTCGTCCAAGATCTTTTGCAGCATACTCACTTTTGGCAGGAAGATCAGCAATCGCATCTTTCAGATCTTGTTCAATTTGAGCATAAGTTTCTTCAACAGATTTACGCGTAATTCCATCTAATTCATTAGGCATGAGCATTCCTAAAACGACAGGAACTCCTCCAAAATTTTTCACTAATTCGAAATATTGATATGCCCTAATAAATTTAGCTTCTGCAATCATTCTTTTCCTTAAATCTTCATCTTTTATAGGGGCCTCTGGAACTTTTTCTATTACGATGTTACACCTCAATATTCCTTTGTAGCGATACTGCCAATAGTTGGACAAAGGTCCATCTGTTTTTGAATTTCCATAATGGGACATCCTTATCCAATCGCTCTGCGACTGAGTTGTATTACCCATCCATAGATCATCTGTACACATATCAAATCCTACTGTAGGTGCTTGGATCTGCCACCATCCATCCCAGAAGATACCTTGATAGCAACCAGCAACTTGTTTCAAGCATTCCTCTTCATTTTGAAAGTATGTATCTAGATTCTCTTGCCCTAGGACAGGTCGCTCTAGAAAATCAGAACAACCACTAAATAAGGTTAATGTTCCGCTTAGTAATAGTATCTTGAATATATTTTTCATTTTTGTAACCGATTAAAAGTTTATATTGACACCAAATAAGAATGTTCGTGGATTAGGATAGCCTAAATTATCTATTCCAGCCTCTAGCACTCCTCCTAAAGCCGCGCGCTCTGGATCCATTCCAGAATAGTTTGTAATAGTAAATAGGTTTTGTGCAGAAGCTGAGAAACGTACACCAATACCTCTTGTAATTTTGGATGGAAGAGTATATCCTAATTGTAGTAACTTACAACGGAAATACGATCCATCCTCTACAAAAAATGATGAAACTCTACGAAAATTCAAATTCTTATCATTGGCCGAAAGACGAGGATAAAAATTGCTCGTACCCTCTCCTCTCCATGCTTTATCATAGGCATCAGCAAAAATATTTTGTCCTTCAGTCCCTGCATAAAAACCGCCCATAGCACTATTATAGATATCATTGCCTATTGTACCATAAAAATTAGAAATTAAATCGAAATTTTTGTATCCCAGATGTATATTTAGTCCAACCATCAAATCAGGGAAAGCGCTCCCAATATATGTCTTATCGTTATCGTCTAATTTTCCATCGTTATTCAAATCTTTGAAGCGTATATCCCCTGGTTTCGCTTCAGGCTGAAGTTTTTCTCCAACATTGCTTGTATGGCTATTTATTTCAGTTTGATTTTGAAATATTCCATCAGCTATAAAACCATAGAAACGGCTTATTTCTTCTCCTGCTACATTCTTTATTATATAATCATTAAAAAAGCCTCCTCTTAATAAAGGTGTATCTCCGACAAATTTCCTCGCCTTATTTTTCACTCCAGATAAGTTGACTCCCACCTCATAGTTAAAGTCATTCACATTATCTTTCCAGTTTGCAGAGAATTCCCATCCTTTAGCTTCCATGCTTCCGATATTAGTCCACATTTCTGCATTCCACATAGGATATCCAGAAATCAAAAGATTTGGTTTAGGCATAAGCATATCTTTTGACTTTTTACTATAAATATCCGCCGTAATATCCAAACGATTATTTAAAAAACTCATATCTACGCCCAAATTAACATCTTCAACTGTTTCCCAAACCAAAGTCGGATTTCCGACCTGGCTAATTGCTGTACCTATATAGCGATCTCCACCCAATACATAATCAGCATTCCCTATAAGATTCAGATAAGCACCCGAAGCTATTGCTTGATTCCCTACTTGTCCCCATCCTGCGCGAATTTTGAGATTGGATATAATATTTTGATCTTTCATAAATTCTTCGCCCGATACACGCCATGCGCCTGACACAGCAGGGAAAGTCGCATATTTATTCCCTGTAGGAAATTTAGAAGAACCATCTATACGAACCGATCCCGTAATATAATAACGATTATCGTAATTATACATAGCACGCCCCAAATAAGAGATTAAAGAGTTATATACATCTGTACCACTAGCTTTAGGATTAAGAGTTCCCGCACTTACATACTGAAGATCTGAGAGATTATTAGGAATACCTTCTTGTGAACCTGTCAGCCAATATTCAGCCTGCTTCTCCATAGTAAATCCACCCATCAGATTAATATTATGCTTTTGATCGAATGTTTTCATATAATTGAGCGTATTTGTCCATGTCCAGTCAACCCAATCGTTTGATTTTCGTTCAGCTTTTGCTAATTCGTTTTTTTCTAATAAATCGATCGTAAATTTAGGAGTAAATACATCATTTACTCTAAATCGGGCATTTACACTAAACTGACTACGTGCTATCAAACCCTTCATAGGTTCAATACTAACATAAGGATTCATCATAAGGCCATATTCCCGACTATGCTTGTTTTGACGGGCTAGACTTGCTACTGGATTCCAAACCTGATTATTATAAGAACGAGCATAATTATCAAATTTGTTAGAAGTCCATTCTTCTTCTGGCTTAAAAACAGGCGTGGTTGGATCCATACGCATAACGGCATCAAATAAATTAGGAGTATCATCCCAGTTTTCATATCTTGGAGCAAAGTCCACACCAGCTTTCACTATTTCACTAAACTTATACTCAGTATTAAAACGTCCTGTTATACGTTCCCAATAGCCAACGTCATATTGAGAGTCTTGACGGAAATAGCCAATACTTCCACTAAATACAAACTTATCAGTTCCCCCCTGAAAACTTAAGTTATATGATTGTGTATATCCAAAGTCATTAATTGTTTGATCCCACCAATCTGTATAGCCAGCACCTTGAGGAGTATTCCATATAGGTTCTTTATAATCGTCATTTAGATAACGCTCTTTTGTTACCTTCTCATAAGTAACGGCATCCGCCATATTGGGTTTATTTAAGGTTTGGAGGCCAAAAGCCGCATCTATCTGAAATTTGGTTTTCCCTGCTGATCCTTTTTTAGTAGTAACCATGATAACTCCGTTAGAACCTCTTGTTCCATATATGGCAGCTGCTGAAGCATCTTTAAGGACTTCTATACTTTGTATGTCGTTTTGATTTAAGAAGTTTATATTACCTGCAATAGGAACTCCATCTACTACATATAAAGGGTCCGAACCATTTATTGTAGTTACACCACGTATAATAACACGGGGTGTAGCTCCAGGCCCACCATCTCCAGCTATTTGAACCCCATTAGCTTTACCTTGTAGTGAATAAAGTGCATTTCCACTGGTTATACTTTTTAATTCTTCGCCTTTTACAGTTGTAATAGAGCTCGTCAAGTCACTCTTCTTTACAACACCATAACCTATAACTACGACATCATCTAATATTTTAGTATCGTCTTCTAAGGAAATATTAATTACGCCACTATTATTCATTTTTATTTCTTGAGTAGCAAACCCAATCATCGAAAATACAATAACACTATTTTCAGATACATTAGACAATCTATAATTGCCGTCAATATCTGTCATCGTAGCATTTGTAGTACCTTTTTCCATAACGGTTACTCCAATAAGAGGCTCTTGATCCACTGCTCCAATAACCGTTCCTGTAAGAGCAACCTTATTCTGTGCCACTAAGCTGGCTGATAAGATTAACAACAGAAATATTAAATATTTTTTCATTGTATATAGTTTATGATATTAGTTAATAGGATAAAATTTCGAACGCTTTAAGTGTGAATCAAACTTGAAAATATATTTTCCAGAAGTTTTAACTTTCCATTTAGCCGGATTCTCTCCTCCATTTGCAATATTCATTTCTGGATCTTCACCTCTTTCCCAACGCCAGAAAGGCTCAGGCCACCAACCCCAAGAATGCTGAGTCTGAATAATAAATTCAATATCCTTCCCTGCCTCTAGAGTCATTTCAACAGAGAATAAGAATTTATTCTCACTATTTTGTTTAAGTATTAACGGTTCCGCGGGATTCCAGTTTCCCGAATCAGGGACACCACTACCGACCAAACCTATTTGCAAAGGAATAGTACCAGCCGCCAGATCACTTGCATTTAAATACATTGGGCTACCTATAGCAACTGGTGTATCTGTTGGTACATAAGATTCAACTGAATATTCTCCACTTTTTACATTAAAAACTATTTCGTAATACCCTTTTGCAGGTAGAACAATTGGCAGAGATACATCAGGATCATCTGTCAACACATTATTGTTTACTGGATCTTTTCCAAAACAGATAGGACTAAAATCAGTTTTTTGAGGAGCAAAACGTATTTCAGTACCTGCTACTTCTGAATAATAACGTGCTTTGTAAGTATACGCCCCTGTGTGCTCAATTAGCATAGGAATACCAAATATATCACTGTTCAGCTGAGAGGCATTAGTAACATCAATCAAATACATTTTAGAGAAATCAGGCATTTCCGATACAGTAATAACACTATTTTTCTCAGCTGTTAATCCAGATTTATCCTGAGCAAGAATAGTTAAGTTATAAGTTGCAACGGCAGAAGGCAAAGCGATGGGGTCGTTAAATTCAAGAGTTTTGCCTGAATTAGAAAAAGAAGTAATCTCTTTTGTATAATTCAGTTCTGGAATTTTAATAGTAACTAAATTAAGGGCTTTATCATCTTCTACTGTAAATTTCACATTCAAACGGGTCTCCGCTTTTAACAATACAGTAACTGCTTCATCAGGAGCAACTGTAAAGATGGGATTAGTAAAATCTCCATCCATTGTCACTAATACAGTTTCTTTAACTGAACGACCGCCTAAATCTGTTACTGTAATATCCAGATCGTAACGGTCATCTACCAAATCTCCAGGTGCCTGGAATTCATAATTTAGACTGAATAGATATGTTACAGTATCTGCTAATGTAAAATCTATAGTTTTATCTAATTGAAAGGCTGCGTTTTTCAGATTAATAGATTGTAAACCGTCCTTATCTTCAATTGTTGCTTTAACAATAAATTTCCTCCCTGGCTCTGTTTTTATATTTGAAGAGCCCAGCACAATCGTAGGAGGTAATCCGTCTACATCAGTAAACTTATCATCGTCGCTACATCCACTTAAGAAAAATAAAAGGACCAGCAATAAGCTTAAATACTTTTTTGTTTTCATGAAATCAGATTTTAGTTTATGAATTAATGTATGTCATGCTAAAGACTGTATATGCAGATGGTTATGACACATTACAGACCGCTCTAAAGCAAATGACGTTACAAATGTAGCCATTGGTTCATTATAGAATAACCAACAAAGTAGTCATTAATAGTTATCAAATCGGTCAACAATTAATCAAGCCTTCTAGTTTATCTTATTATTATTACATTTGAGTTTTAAAGAAAGAAACATGAAAAATAAGCTGATATTTATTTTTTTATTCATGCCACCTATTTTTACTCTTGCACAACAATATGGCATAAAAACACTGGGGATGGAGCAAGGTATTTCCAACAACTATGTAGTAAGTATTGCACAAGACAAAAAAGGCTTTATCTGGTTCGCAACTGAATCAGGACTGAATAGATTTGATGGAAATAGCTTTAAAATATACAAGAAGAAAAATGGGACCCCTAATAACAATAGTATCAGTGGAAATGAGCTCAACAAGGTATATGCTGACAAATTTGATGATATAGTATGGATAGCAACACAACGGGAAGGCTTAAATGCATTCGATTGTAAGAGTGAGACTTTCAAACATTATAAATACGACCCAAGCAATAATAAGAGTCTAGTTACAAATGACATAACCGACATAACCAATTCTCCAAATGGCAACCTTTGGATATCAACATATCATAAAGGGGTAGAGTATTTTGATAAGAAAACCCAAACCTTTGTACACTACAATAAAACAACAGTTCCGGAGATGGTCAATGAGAATCTTTGGGCTGTAAAAGAAGACAATAAAGGATTGCTATATATGGGGCACGTCTGGTCAGGATTAAGTGTCTTATCTTTAAAAGATAAGACTATAAAAAATTTCAGACATGATCCAAACAACAAAGAAAGCCTGCCCGGAGATGAAGTCAGAGTAATCTATATCGACAAAAATGACAATATTTGGGTTGGCACCAATAATGGACTTGCACTCTTCAATGCAGAAAAAGAATCTTTTACTGTATTTAAACACGACCCACTAAATAAAAATTCACTCCTAGCTAACTATGTATTTACAATAAACCAGCTCAATGACGGACGGCTATGGATAGGCACAGAAAATGGTGGCGTAAGCATTCTGGATTTCCAACAAAGTATGTTCTCATCACCACAGCATATATCTTTTACGAATATTACCTATAGCGATGATGGAAAAGGTTTGTCCAACCAAACAATTAGAAGCATTCATCAAGACACATTTAATAATATATGGCTGGCTACTTATGGTGGTGGTGTAAATTTCACGAGCAGTCATCCTCCATACTTTAATACATGGACGTATTCTCCTATACCTAAACTCAAAAACAGCCTGAACAACAAAGTAGCCTGGGGTATATGCGCTGATAAACAAGACCAATTATGGATTGGAACTGATGGAGGAGGAATAAATTTATTTGCTGACGGAGAAAGAACTAAGATTATAGAAAAGGGCATAAATAGTATTACCGACAATGCGATATTAGCTGCTACCAAAGATTCTGAAAATAATCTTTGGTTCGGAACATTCAACGGAGGGGTTAATATATATAACTCTCAATATGGGCTTATAAGTAAATTGCAATTAGACGACAAAAGTACGGATATACGTTGTTTTTATGAAGATGGCAAGAAGAACATGTGGATAGGTAGCAACAATGGAGTATATACTTACAACCTGATTACAAAGATAAAAAAGGGATATTCAAGAGAAAACTCCGATCTACCGAACAATCTGGTTCGAGCTATCTCTAAAGATAATAAAGATAGGCTATGGATAGGATTCTTCGGAGAAGGTCTAGCAATTCTCGACGAGAATATGAAAATGGTTAAAACATTCAAGACAGATTCTGGCTTCCCATCAAATACAGTCGATCATATATACAGGGATAAGAAA
Organism: Dysgonomonas sp. Marseille-P4677; assembly: GCF_016652235.1. Lineage (GTDB taxonomy): Bacteria > Bacteroidota > Bacteroidia > Bacteroidales > Dysgonomonadaceae > Dysgonomonas. The sequence goes on along the minus strand of NZ_JAEPKU010000001.1, from coordinate 102,985 downwards.
GGACGAATGTGGATTGCTACCGGTGAAGGCCTAGTTTGCTTCAATTCTCTGGACAAGGAAGATCAATATATTGTCTACGACAACAATAGCGGACTAATAAACAGCCACATAAGAGCAATAACAGAGGATAGCCAGGGAAATATTTGGATAAGTACAAATGGAGGAATAAGCCGCTTTATTTCAGACCAAAATAAATTCTTCAATTACAACCACCACGATGGCATTCCTCTCGGAGACTTCATGAGCGGGTCTGTAACAAAGAACTCTAAAGGAATAATCTTTTTCGGGTCACAAAATGGCGTTTGCTACTTTGATCCTGAAAAAATACCGATGAATATAAGCTTACCACCGACAATCATTACTGAATTCAAATTCTATAACAATAAAATCAGCTCAACTAATGATGAGATAAATATCCCTCTAATAGCAAACAGTGTAAATCTAGATTACAACCAAAATACTTTTAAGGTTTCCTTCAACGCCCTTGACTATTCTTTAAACCATTTGATAGATTATACATATATGCTCAAGGGATTAGAAGATATATGGTATACTACCCAAGGTGAGAACTCTGTTACATTCCGCAATGTACCTCCCGGGTCTTACGAGCTATTAATAAAATCACGGGTAAAAAATCAAGAATGGGCTGAAGAAATAACTTCTCTAAAGATTATGGTCAATCCTCCTTTATGGCTGACATGGTGGGCCAAATCATTCTATACTGTTGCTATATTACTCATCGTTTTTCTCGGATTTCGTTTCTACAAACGTAAATTAGATCTGGAAAACTCTCTTACTCTGGAAAAAAGGAATCACTCACAAGAACAGGAGTTACATAATGAGCGACTCCGATTCTTTACAAATATAGCACATGAATTGCGAACACCTTTAACCTTAATTTTAGGACCTCTAGAGGACTTACACAGCGACCCGACCTTAGCAGAAAAACACTCCTCTAAGATATCTGTTATACATAGAAGTGCAACACGGCTATTAAGTCTTATAAATCAAATACTGGAATTTAGAAAAACTGAAACTCAAAACAAGAAACTTTGTGTATACAAAACAAATCTTGCGCAATTAATAGAGGAAGTAGGACTTAAATATAAAGAACTCAATCTTAACAACCATATTTCTTTTAATATAGTAATTGAGACAGAAAATGTAGTTCTATATTTCGATCCGGATATAATAACAACCATCCTCGACAATCTCATATCTAATGCTTTTAAATATACACGCAAAGGAAATATTACACTCAAACTTCGCGATATACAAAAGCAGGGAATTAATTATACAGAAATAGAAATCAACGATACTGGTATAGGCATCCCAACCGAGTCACTTCCCAAAATATTTGACAGATACTATCAAGCCGAAAGGGATATACTGGTATCCGGCACTGGTATAGGTCTGGCACTAGTACAGAATTTAATTTCCATACACCAAGGATACATAGATGTAGATAGTAAACAAGGAGAAGGAACCATATTCCGTTTTGGTATTATTTCTGATAATACCTATCCAAGCGCATTACATGCTGACTCTGAACCTAAACATTTAATTGAGAGTATCGATAATTACGAAAACCTGAAATCGGGAGATACCAAACAAATAATTCTTGTAATTGAAGATAATGAAGATATAAGAGAATATATATCAAGTTCATTGTCGGAACAGTATAAGATCTACACAGCAGAAAACGGAAGAAAAGGACTGGAAGCTGCCTTCACCCGCATACCCGATATAATTATCAGCGATATTATGATGCCCGAAATGGATGGACTGGAGCTAAGTAAAAACTTAAAAGAAGACGTAAGAACCAGCCATATCCCCATTATCCTACTTACAGCCAAAGACACGATACAGGATAGAACGGATGGCTACAATATTGGCGTTGAATCATACATCACCAAACCTTTTAGTGCCAATCTATTACAGAGCCGTATTACAAATTTATTAGAATCGAGAAAGAAAATTGCTGAATTAATAAATAGAAACACAGTAAATAAGAATGCCATTATTATAGATTCTTTAAGTAAGCTCGATAACGAGTTCATCGCAAAAGTCACATCAATTATCGAACAAAACTTAGATTCGGACAAGATCGATGTTGCTTTTATTGCCGACAAAATGAATATGAGCCATTCCACTCTATACAGAAAAGTGAAGGCATTGGCCGGGATGACAACAAATGAATTTATAAGAAAGGTAAGGATACGCAATGCCGAACAATTTCTTCTCACCGGTAAGTATACAATATCAGAAATATCATACATGGTGGGAATAAATAGTATAACCTATTTCCGTCAATGCTTCAAAGATGAATATGGCCTTGCTCCATCAGAATATTTAAAGCAAATAATAAATAACGCTAATAATTTATAAGCATGACGAATTTAACACCCTAACTTGCCCAATTCAGCGGCCTCAAGACCAAAATACATATTATACTTTTGCTTTGTAAAATAAATAAAAGTATATCATGAAAATCTCAAAAGTTATTTTTGTTGCAGTATTATCCTTACTGTCTTCATCGATGCTATTTGCTCAAGTTTCCTTTGGCGAGTCGGATAAGATCAACGACAGCTGGAAGTTTACACTCAACGATGAGAAGGAAGCTCAATCCGTATCCTTTAACGACTCTAAATGGAAGGTATTGGACCTGCCGCACGACTGGAGTGTAAAAGGGCAGTTAAGCCCTACATTGGCCAGTGCCACAGGTTACCTGCCCGGGGGCATAGGCTGGTACCGCAAAACCATTAATATCCCACAGGCAAAACAGGGGGAAAAAGTCTACCTGTATTTCGAAGGTGTCTATAACCGCAGCGAAGTATTTGTAAACGGACAATCTTTAGGCAAACGTCCTAACGGATATATTTCGTTCATGTACGATGCCACACCATATATTCAGTATGGAAAAGACAACGTAATAGCCGTTCGTGTAGACCATAGCCAGAGCGCCGACTCCCGCTGGTATACAGGTTCGGGTATATACCGCAACGTTTGGATGGTATATGCCAATCCGGTTCATATCGCCCAATGGGGAGTTTACGCTTATCCCAAATCGGTAACTAAAAAACAGGCTGTACTATCCGTAGAGGTCGAAATAGACAACTCTTCTTCCTCCGATGCAAATTTAGTAATCACCAATGAACTGTTTTCTTCCGATGGGAAGCTCGTTGCCAAAGATTCCAAAAAGCTTCGTCTGACAGCTCAAAACAATACGATTACTACCGAGCTGAAGGTAAACAATCCGCAATTGTGGGATCTGAACAACCCGAATCTTTACCGGCTCAAAACAACCGTACTCAAAGACGGTAAAGTCATAGATCAAACCAATACCGTTACCGGGTTGCGTACCTACACATTCGACCCGAACAAGGGATTTGCCCTGAATGGTGAATGGATGAAGGTAAAAGGAGTTTGTATACACCACGATGCAGGCGTGTTAGGCTCGGCTGTTCCAAAAGAAGTATGGAAAAGACGATTACTCACATTGAAAGAAATAGGGGTTAACGCCATCCGTACAAGCCACAACCCGCAGGCTCCCGATCTGTATGCTCTATGTGATGAGTTAGGACTGCTGGTTCTGAACGAAGCCTACGACGAATGGGAATTCCCTAAGCGTAAATGGCTCGAAGGCTGGAACGTGGGTACTCCGGGATTTCAAGGCAACTTTGACTATTTCGGTCAATGGGCAGAAAAAGACTTAGCCGATTTGGTACGTCGAGATAGAAACCATGTTTCCGTATTCGCATGGAGCATAGGCAATGAAGTAGACTATCCGAACGATCCGTATTCACATCCTGTTCTGGATGGAGG
>NZ_JAEPKU010000001.1:0-99061 GCF_016652235.1 Dysgonomonas sp. Marseille-P4677 | reverse complement strand
CTACAACTATACCGAAGGCATGTATGCCAAAGATCATAAAGAATATCCCAACCGTGTAATCTACGGCAGTGAGAACCGCCATGAACTCAGTGCGTGGAAAGCGGCGCGTGACAATGAATATATCTTCGGACAATTTCTGTGGACAGGTATAGATTATCTGGGAGAATCGGGCAGATGGCCGTCAAGAGGATTCTATTCAGGCTTGCTTGATTTTGGAGGATTTATCAAACCCAGAGGCTATTTCCGCCAGTCGTTGTGGTCGGACAAGCCGATGGCATACCTGGGAACCTATCCTACTCCCGGAAAAGGCAGCAAGAGCCAGATGAAAGATGTATGGTCGCAGCTCGATGCCGAGAATGAAGGTAACTATCAGGAGAGAGTTCCGTCGATGGATGCCTGGCCAATCTGGAATTACGATCAGGGGCAGTCTGTCCGTGTGGTATGCTATACCAATGCAGCTAAAGCCCGGCTTTTACTGAATGGAAAAGAAGTAGGACAGACAAAAGATTATGATGACAATACAGGTATCATATACTGGGATATACCCTATCAGAGTGGAAAGCTGGAAGTGGTAGGTATGGATAAAGCAGGAGCGGAAACCGCCCGTTATGCCATAGAGTCGTCTGAGCAACCGTATGCATTAGAGATTGTACGCATTGAAAAGGAAATAAGCAAGGATAAGGGATTGGCACAGATAGTAGTCCGGGTTGTAGACCGAAACGGGGTGCCTGTAATGCTATCGGACAATGAGGTTACCTGCCAGATTATAGGTCCTGCCAGATTGTTGGGTATGGAAGCCAGCAACAACGAAGATATGAGCGACTATACCGATAATAAGCACCGTGTTTATCACGGACATATACTGGCTTACATCCAGGCTACTGGTGAGCAGGGGGATATCAAAGTCAGATTTACCTCACCTTGGCTAAATAGTGCGCAAGAAACAATAAAGGTGAATTAATAATAAGGTTCAACACGCCAACTAAAAAGGTTTCAGTTTTAAGAACTGAAGCCTTTTTAATTGATACTTATTATTGATATTAAACGTAAGGAAATCTAAATCTCACATCCTAGTATATTGCTAATTTTGTTTTTTTAAGAAAACAATTTTATTTTCCGCATTGTTCTAATTTAGAGTAGTTTATTAACAACCTTAAAGAGCACTGTTATGACTAATAATGACGATGACTTGAAAAACAAGTCTCCTTTGGATAATAGGTTAGGGGCTCCCATGAAAAAAGTAGACGGACTGAGTTGTGATAAAAAGAAATCTGAATCAGAACACCTACACGCATTTCGGGAAGATATATACATAGGCAATAGTAAAGAAGGTAAACAGGAGGAAAATGATTTGTAATTTCGCCTAACGTTCTACACTACTCCGAATAGACTCCGCAGTTCATAAAACCTATATTTTTTATTCTCATATTCTTATTTGATGTTGGGATGAGATGTTATGTCATATTAGCAAGCGTAATTCACCCTAAGAAAAACAATCACAAAGAATCATTCTACATACAATACTAACCCTTTTAAGTACTCCCCTTCAGGATGATAAATATTAATAGGATGGTCAGCCGGTTGGCTAAGTTGATGTAGTATCCGAACCTTTCGTCCCGACATAGCAGCAGCGCTAAATACAGCCAGTCGAAAAGCATCTTTAGTTATCACCTGTGAGCAAGAGAATGTAAATATAATTCCTCCCGAAGCTATTTTATCGAATGCAACTGCATTCAATCGTTTATATCCCTGCAAGGCATTCCTTATCGCACCCCTATGCTTTGCAAATGCAGGTGGGTCAAGAATTATCAGATCGTAATCACCTTTATTGATTCCACCTAAATACTTAAATGCATCTTCAGCAAAAGCCTCATGCCTTTTATCATTCGGAAAATTGATCTCAACATTTCTGTTGGTTAGTGTAATGGCTTTCGAAGAACTGTCAACTGAATGGACTAGCTTTGCGTCTCCACGCATCGCATAGAATGAAAAGCCTCCTGTATAACAAAACATATTGAGAACAGAACGGCCTTTTGCATATTTCTCAAGTAAAGCTCTATTATCGCGCTGATCGACAAAGAACCCTGTTTTTTGGCCTTTCACCCAATCAGGATAAAATTTCAATCCATTCTCCATAGCAACTTCAGCAACATCTTTACCTCCATAGAGATATTCATTTTCGGCTCCTAAGTTTGCTTTGAATGGCAAGGTCGTTTCCGACTTATAATAGATATTTTTCAAAGTATCTCCTAAAACGGCCTTCAATCCCTCACAGATCATCATACGATCTTCATGCATCCCTACAGAATGAGATTGAACGACTGCTGTTTCGGCATAGATATCAATAATCAATCCGGGCAAGCCATCTCCTTCGCCATGCACAAGTCGATATGAATTATTATCTGTGGAGAGTAATCCTATAGACTGCCGTAATAAAAGGGCCGAAGTCAATCTTTTCTTCCAAAAGTCGAGATCAATCTTCTCCTCATCAAAAGACAATACACGTACTTCGATACTTCCTATCTGATAGTGTCCGACTGCAATAAACTCATTATTGCTCGTATATATAGATACAACCTCACCTTCGGTTATATCCTCATCTTTTTGTTGTACTGCCCCTGAAAAAACCCAAGGATGGAAACGCCTTAAAGATTCCTCTTTTTTCGGCTTAAGTCTTATTTTTTTATACTTCATACCTGATAAAGCGATAGCTTGAAAGGCTCAAAATTACAATTTTATTTTCAAAGATGCTCCCCAACGCATAGGTTTTCCCTTTTGCGCAAAATAATCGCCCATAGATTCGAAAAGGAAGGCGTTATAATCCCTATCCAGAATATTCTTACCCCATACTTCTAAAGTAAATATACTCTTATCAAAGGCCACATGAGCATTCAATGTTCCATAAAATCCTTGCGACATGATATTATCTTCAGCCCAGTAAACCTTTCCAACTCCTGCAAAATTAGAATCGAATGTTATCCGATCTAAAATAGTATTATGCTTAAAATCATAAGTTACACTTCCCCCTACGCTAAAGGTAGAAGCCGGAGCAAATGGAATATGATTGTTTGTATAGCTTATCTGAATTTTATTTCCTTTTCTATCAATGTTTTCTATTTCATAATCTTTAAACCGCGCATCAGCCAGACCATAGTTTGCATATAGATAAAAACCGTTGCATGGACGAGCCTTAAGACCTAATTCAAATCCCTTACTGACTGCCTTTCCCGCATTACTTACCATACGTCCTCCTCCTGTTTTAATAAACTGAGTTATCTGCACATCACGCACATCCATATAATATAGGGCAAAATTAGCAGACAGAGTATTTTCTACAATTTCAGTCTGTCCCCCAAGTTCATAGTTCCAACTATATTCAGGATCATAAGATATACGATCGTTTATAGGAGTTACATCAGTAGTAGAACCACCTCCCCCAGGCATGCTACTTTTTAGTTTTGCTTCTAACGCTTCCTGAAGTAAGTCTGCAAATATCTGGATATTATTTCCACCTGCTTTATATCCTCTCGAGGCCGAGGCATATACATATGAATTCGGATTAAATTGATATTTCAATACACCCTTTGGCAGTAGCTCGAAGTAATCGGAAGATGAAATACCTGTAAGATCTGTATTTATCACATGAGACATAGGCGGACGCCCCTGTCCAATATTGACCTCTATACCAGCAGAAGTAAAGGCTTTATAATCAAGTTTGGTCTTCTCATAATCGAGGCGTAAACCAAGAGTGAAAGACAAGCCTTGAGCTCCGAATATATTATTGAATGTTGACTGATGGAATGCGGCAAATCCATATACTGGTCGTTTGTACACTCCATCCAGATCAATCTGGCTGTCTGTAAATGTAATCGGGGCCCCTACAGCAGTCAAAGGATCTTGCATAAACCGCTTAATGCCATCCTTCATCATGTATACAGGAGGTCTTGTATTTAGATAATCATAAAATCCATACCCCCCGAATGTCCATTGATAATTTGATTTATTTACCGACTTAAAAGTCACCTCCTGACTTAAAGAGTTTTGCCGTTGTTTCTGATTGATTTGAAAGTATGAAAGAGGGGTATAATCCTGATCCATATTCATTTCATCATTTAAATACTGATAACCTGTCGTTGAATTAATTTCATATCCGTTTCCTTTATACCGCAAAGCTATACCATTGGTAAACAAATGTCTCTTGTAATAGCTGTCCGAATTATAATCGATGTTCCCGGTCGCAACATTAGCATAAGGGAAAGCTCCCTGATCCACATAGTCATAACTCATTGAGTATGTCGCCGACAAACGGGAATTTATATCCCATACATATTTCACACGCCCTCCGGCATTCTTCAGATCATCAACCTTATCTCCTGTATGTAGATTTGTAAAATAGCCATCATCTTGTTTATAGTAAGCACCGACTGAATAGCCCATTTTATTATTTAATCGCTGATAGTGCGATGCATTGGCATTAAATTGCCCATAATTTCCTCCTCCAATTTTAAAGGAAGTCCCTTCATAAGTCAAGGGTGAAAAGGTATAAATATTCATTATCCCTCCCATTGCATTACGCCCATAGAGCGTACCTTGAGTTCCTCTCAAAACCTCAATACGTTGAATATCGAACAACTCGGTGTCGAACGAAGTGGTATTGAAATATGGAATATTGTCTATATACATACCCACAGTCTGATCTCCCGAGCGAGCCCCAATTCCTCTGATATATAGTGGAGCTGTCATTTTCGAACCATAGTCGGCCGCAAAATAATTAGGAACAATAGCACTTAAATCTTTTAGAGAATGCACCTGTAGAGCATCCAAATTCTTTGGAGAAAATACTGATACAGCAGCAGGTAAAAACTTGAGGCTATTTGTTTCCTTCGTTGTCGATAATATTACGATATCATTTTTTAGTTGAGTGTATAATGTATCTTTAGGCAATTCTTGCTTTGCAGATACAGATGTAACAAGAAATAAAACAGAAAAAGTAAAGAACGTTCTTTTTATAAATGGATATTGTCTCATAGAGCATATTTATTAGATAGGACAAAGGAATATAATTCTTCGAGGTCTATCAATCACTAGATGTAGTGATTATGCATCCTACCGCATATATTTTAACTAAAAGGTGACAAACTTGTACAGTTTCTACGTTATTTTTCAATCTGTTTCGATTTTGTTATAAAAAATGAATTCCACTGTACTCTAATAAGTATTTTCTTGTATAGATAAAAAAGTAATAGCATTCTACAGCATTTAACTAGCATCTATTTAGGTTTTAATAACAGTTAGATAAAACAAACACCCTTCTTTTCATCTTTATTCTTAAAACTTAATCTGTATTTTTGCCTCTCAATACAGCAAAAGATGACAACAAGTAAATTCTACAGTAAGGAAGAAGAAATTGCAAATACAATATCTCATGCATTAGGGATATTATTGGGTGCAGTTGGTGGATATGTACTACTTACAGTAGCAATAGAAAATGGAAGCGGCTGGGCCATCGGTTCTGTTTTTGCCTATCTGTCAGGAATGCTATCTTCTTATATAACCTCAACGTTCTATCATGGATCAACTCATCAAAAAAGGAAGGCCATATTACGCAAATGTGATCATGCAGCTATATATCTGCATATAGCAGGCACGTATATACCTTTTATCCTAATAGTGCTTCGTAACAACGGAGCATGGGGTTGGTCATTATTCGCGTTTATTACATTAGCAGCAATAGCAGGAGTGATCCTAAGTTTTACCAACCTGAAGGATCATAGCAATCTGGAAACAATTTGTTTTGTTTTGATGGGATGTGCGATTCTCGTTGCGTTCAAACCGCTATATGATATGTTATCGGCAACAGGAAGGATAGAGTCGCTTTACTGGCTTATTGCAGGTGGAGTTTCTTACATCGTGGGAGCCTTATTTTACTCATGGAAAAGAAAGAAATTCATGCATACAGTATTCCACTTATTCGTTTTGGGCGGAAGTATATGCCACATCATCGCTATTTATATTATTTTATAAAATAACATTTCAGTCGGTTACCCTCTTGCAACTTTTATCTACCTTTGCAGCTTTATGATAAAATAAGAAGTTAATGGAAAGCTTATCTACCAGTCCGTACATGCTCTTCTCCCGCGAACAATGGGCTGCTCTTCGTGACTCGGAACCTATGACTCTTACTTATGAAGAGTTATTAACGCTACAAGGAATTGATCATGAATTATCGATCGACGAAGTTGAAGATATTTATCTGCCTCTTTCTCGCCTATTAAGCTACTATGTAAATGCTCGTAGCGGACGTCAGTCCGTATTAATGAAATTTTTGAAGCAAAAGCCTATGAAAATTCCATTTATCATCAGTATAGCAGGTAGTGTTTCGGTCGGTAAAAGTACTACAGCCCGTGTATTACAGGCCTTGCTTAGCAGATGGAAGGAAAACACCCGTGTAGCATTAGTCGCAACCGATGGCTTCTTATACCCAAACGCTGTTCTTGAAGAAAAAGGGATCATGTTGAAAAAGGGATTCCCTCAATCGTACGACATAAAGACGCTTCTTCAATTTGTAATAGATATAAAATCAGGAAAACATAGAATACAAGTTCCCAAATACTCACATCTGGTATACGATATTATTCCTGATGAATATGAAACGATAGACCAACCGGATATATTGATACTAGAAGGATTGAATGTACTTCAGAGTGGGATGGACTATCCGAATGAGAAACCACGCATCTTTGTTTCCGACTTTGTAGACTTTTCTATTTACGTCGATGCCGACGAGGAGAAATTAGAAGAATGGTACATCTCCCGCTTTATGAAGTTCAGGCAGGGAGCATTTGCCAATCCTAATTCTTATTTTCACAGTTATGCCAAATTAGAGGAAAAAGAAGCAGCAAGAACAGCCAAAACCATATGGAGAGAAATCAACAGAAAGAATCTCCGTAAAAATATTTTACCTACCCGAGAAAGGGCAAGCCTTATACTCCACAAAGGAGAGAGCCATGCGGTAGACTATGTCAGATTAAGAAAATAATAGATTTACAATAAAAATAAAAGGCGATAACCATATCTGTCATCGCCTTTTAGAGTTTATCCTTAATACTTACTATCTTATTTTGTATCTAATCTCTTATATCTAACCAAAGCTTCCAGAAAATAATAATCGGCATATACTAACGGAACATCAATCTCGGAATGATGAGGAATGCTACCGACAGAGTGCATCAATAAAAAGCCGTCATTAGAACCTAATTGAGCTCGATAAGAAGGCGATGCTAAACTTTCAAGCATTTTTATCCCGATATCGATATATCTTTTATCATTTGTAAGTTTGCCCAGATCGAATAAGGCCGAACATACAATAGCGGCAGCCGAAGCATCTTTCAACTTCTCACGAAATTCTACGGCATAAGATACCCCCTGTGGCGTATAACCTTCTTGTCCTACATTAAAGTCCCATAAAGGGACTAGATCTTCCGGTAAATTTTTCAAGTAATAATCCATCAGTTTGATCGCTGTATTGAGATATATAGAATCCTTTGTTTCACGATACATCATAGTATATCCATAAACAGCCCAAGCCTGACCTCTTGCCCACGTAGAATTGTCACTGTATCCCTGTGCGGTCACTTTGGTTATAGGCGCTCCCGTAATCGTATCATAGTGCACAACATGGTAACTCCCAAAATCATCTCTAAAATGATTTTTCAGTGTTGTATTGGCATGAGCCACAGCAATGTCATACAATCGCTTATTACCAGATAATTTGGATGCTTCGAGTAACATCTCCAAATTCATCATGTTATCGATAATAACAGGGTAAAAAGACTCAGATTCCCCGTCCCACGATTTGTGATGATTCCACGATTTTATAACCTGAGTTCTCTCGTCGAAGCGACTGGCTAACGAATTAGCACTTTCTATTATTATATCTTTATATTCAGGCCTAGGAGCTAAACGTAAAGCATTGCCATAACTACAATACATCATAAAGCCCAGATCGTGATGTCCTGTAAACGTTTTTAATGGTTCTAAAGAAGATGTCCACTTCTCTGCCTTACTTTTCCAAGTTGAATCTCCGGTCAACTCATACAAATACCATAAAGAACCGGGAAAGAATCCGGAAGTCCAATCATACATATTCGTAGTAGAAAGCTTTCCGTCTTTGATAGTACGAGGATAATTTTTTCCGGTAGGCTCTCCTACTTTATCTAATATAGCTTGTATTTGATTAGTTGAGAAAGTCACATTATCCTCTATAAAACTGGTTTTAAGATCATCCTTACATGAAGTACAAACTAATAAACTTAAAAATAAAAGGCCAAAAATAATTTTATGTATTTTCATAGTATCAGATATTAATTGCTTATTATTTTGTCGTTTTTTCCTCCTCTATAGTTTTTATAATATTCTCTCCAATACCTATACGATAGCCCTGCGATGAATACAGTATGCCTCCATTCGTAGAAAGATAAACCGTAAGAGGGAAATTATTAGAAAAATCGATCTGTAGAGCTCCGGCTACCGAATTCAACAGTACCCTCTTATCGTCTGTCATCCATAATGATTGCTTCGGCAAATCTTTGAATACAGAGGCATCAAATGCTTTGCTCAATTTATCATCAGGTACAGCGAATAGGATACCTCCACCCCATTCCTCAACAGGTTGTTTCACAAGAGGTAAGTCTTGTAAAATATGCTTGGTCGGTTCCTTATCAGGATCGGCAAAGCAAATCACAAGCCCTTTCTTATTCATAAGCTCTTTTAACGACTTCTTACTACCATCATTCAACGTTACTACAGTATTAGGATCGACAATTCCTTGCACCTGTATACGTCCTTCCACCTTCGGCAATTTTATTTCAAGTGATTTTATTTCTTTTTCTTTCACTTCAAAATAACGGGTATCAATTGTTACGGACCCATCATTAGCACGACTTCCTATCATCAGACGGTAGTATCCGGCATCTACAGATACACTTGCAGGTAAGCTTTTAACCTCATTCTCAAAATCGAGAGTAGTAAAGCTGCCATTCTCAAATCGGGCAATTGTAAAATGAGTTGAATAACCCGGTTTTACTATATTTCCGTTATTATTAGTAAATGTGATTGTCGCTTTTGGTTGTTCCGCTATCTTTTCGTCGAAATATACATCTGTCCATAGATTATCTTCTGCTTTCAGATATTGGGGACGATTGGTTACAGGATCGATCCGAGCAAGAATATCCATAGAACGGCAAAGAGCGACAAAGAAAATATCGCGTGAATGCCTGTCTGCAATTTTCAGCTCATATACGCCTTGCGGAGATATAGGACATTTAAAATAGTTTTGTTCGTCGTCTATTTTTACATTATCTCGTACGAAATCTATCACAGTCTGAATATCTGATCGTGACTTATCGATAAAGACTTCTGATAGCTCTTTCTTAAAGAACCCACGCCATGGTCGTATTAATTCCAATGCAATACGAGGAGACAATATATATTGAGCATACCGATGCTGAAAAGCTGTCATTTTATTAGAAGGGAAGTCATCTCCGATATTCAAATGATCCGATAAATATCCGCAAGGAGTATCTCTAAGATCCTTATCTTTCAATGACTCTATAAAAGAATACAAATATCCATTAGATTTCTTTTCTTTAATAAATGTCATCATATCATTCCAGTTACCTTGAGACTTAGACAGATAATCCCAGACTTTATCCGTATCTAAACTATTATCCAAAGCAAACTTACGGGCATCCGTTTCTGTAATAAATGTCCCCATATAAGCATTACGTATCGAATCTTCATGAGCCAATCGCTTCGCATTTTCGGCAATCTTTTCTGCTGATAATTCTTTTATTGACTGCTCTATCGGAGCTTCCATTATAATGGTTTCTTCAAAGCTCTCGCCTGCTTTATTCTTTAACACAACAGTAAGTCCGCCTGTTTTTATTGTTGATTTGGCATAACCATACATATCTCCTTTGCTTGCCCAGACAAAGATATCTCCCATACCGGATATAATAGAAGCCATACCGTCTTCTTTTGTTTGGCTCGTTGCAATAGGATAAAATTCAGCATAATTGTATACATTAAACCTGACTGTAGCACCATCCACTGCCTTACCATCCTCATCCACAACTTTGACTTTCACATCGCGTGTTGTAGTATAATTGCCTAACAGGTTGATTACAGAGTATAAATCATTTTGGACATTCTTTTCTTCCGGTCCATTATACAGACCGAACACATTTGTATGTACCATCATTGCTCTTTTTACTGGTGCGGAAAACCATGCTACATCCAGTTCAGGTTCAGGCTCACAAGCTCCAATATAGTGCCATTCACCGTCTACCCAAACCTCTACCCAAGCGTGATTATCGTCGGTATGTACCCAACGTGGTGTATAACATTGACGTGCCGGAATTCCAACTGCACGCAATGCCGCTGTAGTGAAAGTTGATTCTTCCCCACAACGCCCCCACGATGTTTTAGCTAATGCCAAAGGTGAAGAGGTACGTCCATCGGTACCCCGATAGGTAACTTTTTCGTGACACCAATGATTCACTTCAAGCACAGCCTTTTCCATTGTCAATCCTTTTACTCTATCTTTCAGTTCGTCAAAAAAGGCTTGACGGGCAGTATCCAAATTTTCATTATTTACACGATATACCAATACAAAATGACGAAATATATCTTCCGGGATTTTTTTGCCCCAATCGAAATAGTCTCGAGCCTCGAAAGCAGCATCAACTTGTCCAAGGAAAAATTCACCATCATAATCAGCCAAATCTGATAACGGCATATAGGCATATAGGAATTCCAATGCTTCTCTTTTCTCGATTGTCAAATCGTCTCTATCAAATACGGAAAACAATTGCTTGCTTCGCCCACCTGCTAAATCTTTACGTTTAAGGAATTGATCGTGAACCTCCGTCCTATACTTTTCATCTTTGAGAAAATGTGTTTCGGATTGGTTACAAGCACTAAAGAATATCAGTACACTAAATATTAATAAGAAGCCGATATTTATTCGTTTCATATCTATCGTATAATTAAGGTTATTTTAATAAAACAATCTTTCAGCATTAAGGGTTATCTTAAGCCCTAAAGAAGGTTAATCCCAGTTAGGATCGTATCCGGTATTCCGCCCACGCCACTCTTTCTTCAGGTCTTGCAACATGGAGGAATTTGCTCTCAAAGAAACATAATAAGATTTGTATTGCCCCACAGGATTAAAGCTTGCGGAAATAGACCAACAGTGAAGATTACGGGTTAAATTACAACTCATATATGCAATCTTCTTCGTATCGAAGTCATAGCTGGCATTGAAGTTGAAATTCCAGTTCTTGGTAGGTTGTATCCCTCCACTTAAACCGAAATTTTTAGTCAATTGTCCTTTATACTCCACGTAGCCTCCACTTTTTGGTGTCCAACGGCTCCTATCCCACGAATAGTTCATGGAAAAATTAAATGAGAGATTCCATTGTATTTCATTTTTCACATAACCGTCATCATCATACTGATTATCATCCTTCTTCTGTTCCAACAGACTTCCTCTCTCTTTATTTCCGTCTTCTTGAATTATATCCGCATCATAGTCATCGCTACTATTGTTGTTCGAAGATTTTTTTGAAGAATTATCATCCTCTTTACCAAACCATTTCTTAAATGTATCCTGATTAATGCTTGGGGATATAGAATATCCTGTACTTTTTAGTCGACCAAAACCTTTACCATGACTGATTCGCAATTCATTTACTTGCTTAACGGTTCCGTTGTTATCCTCTCTATATAGATACGGATCGAATGCCGCTCCTATATTCACAACAAGAGACTTACTCAATTTAAATCGGGCACTCACAGCAATATCACTCCATTTTAAGGAATCCGCCATCATATTATGACTGAAATTTATGCCGAGATTATCGATAAGAGATCTTTTCTTGAATCCAGTGGAATCACTTTGCGAAGGGGTTTTCATTTCCAGATTATTCTCAAAACTGAATGTAATCATACCTGCAGCTCCTTTTGGTGCGGTACCAAACATCCCTTTCGAATATGGTGAATAGATGTGTTCATCATCTCTACCATTAGCGTCAATATAATGATACCTTTCATAAAATCCAAACCGCGGATTGCTAAAATCGGGAGTATAACTAAATGTTACACTAGGCGTAAATACGTGTCGAATTCTTGTTTCTTTTGAAAAAATAGGAATATATTCACCATACATCTTAGTTTGGAAACCAAGATTAAAATTGAAATCGTAAACCCTATTAAATGAATAAACACTATCTTCTTTTATTGACACATGACTTTTAGTCACCGGATCCCAACGCTCATATATTTTATTAGTATACCAACGCTCCCTATAGTTTATCGATGGTGTAATATTCAAATAGTTTAAAGCGCTAAAAGTTGCTGAAATAGGGATAGTATGTTGCATTCCGTTTTTCCATTGCTTGATACCCGATTTGAATAAAAGATTCTCTTTAGTATCGATACTATTTCTGAAATCTCCTGTATAGCTCAACTGTATTTTCTCATACCAACGCTCACTTCCTACAGCTTCTTTTCTCTTAAAAGGAGCAATACGGCTCATTGTCACAGTAAGATTTGGCAATGTTAGGGAGATCGAAGAGTCACTACTTCGTTGCGCTACGTTTACCGAAGCTGACAAGCTCCAAGCCGAATTAGGTATACGTTGAGTCAGGTTGACACTGGAACTTTTTGTATTAGATGTTCCTCTGGGAACATATTTCTGATCAAGGCTATTTTGATTGTAAGAGCTTGTAGAAAAGTTCACACTAGCAGATAAAGTCCTAAACATATTCGATTTAGGATCTTGCGAATGAGTCCAGTTTATAGCCAAATCTTTACTTTGCGAAAAATCAATACCTTTTTCGCCATACTTATTCACCAGATAATTGAAATCAAATGAACCCGAATGTTTATAGCGGTACCTATAGGTAGACCTAGCTTTAAGACCCCATGAACCCTTCGTGTAAATATCTCCGGTCAGAGCTAAATCGACATTATCATTAATAGCAAAATAATATCCTCCATCTCTTAAGTTAAACCCTCTATCAAGCTCATCACCATAAGAAGGCATAATCACACCTGAAGAATATTTTTCGGAGAAAGGAAAAAATCCAAAAGGTAAACCAATTGGAATAGGCAGACCCTCAATAACAAGATAGGCAGGCCCTGTAACCACATTTTTTTTTGGCTTTACTTTTGCCTTAGTTAAGGCTAAATAAAAGTGCGGATGCTCATGGTCATCGCAGGTAGTATATTTACCTTCAAGCATAAAGAAAGAATTATCCTCTTGCTTTTTTGCCCGTCCGGCAACTACATATCCTTCACCCTGCGTAGTTATAATATTGGTACTATATCCTTTTTTCGATTTGAAGTTATATTTCATTGTCTTTGATTCGTAATCCGTTCCTCCATCGGAGAAAACAGGGTATCCGAATTCTTTGCCAACCGAATCAAGACCAAATTTTGCGTAGACAAGGCTGCTATCAATATTCATGAATATCTGCTCACCTTTCAAAGTTATATCTGTATATTTCACTTCACTGTCTCCATACAAATAGCCCCAATTATCAGCAGTAAGGACGATAGAGTCGTTAGCAACGTAATCAACTACGGCATCCAACGGATCTTTCTTTTTCGCAAGAGAATCGGAAGGTAAGGAATCTTGATTAAGGCGAAGAGAATCATTTTTATCTCTCAGAGAATCATTTCCCGAAAAAGGTAAAGTATCATAAAAGCTCAACAAATTCAGAGCAGACTGTCTGGTATAGGAATATTGTGCACCTAAGAAAGGCACAGAAAATAGTATACACAAAAAAACGTACGTCAAGATGCGAATTTTCCTCATCGACAAAACCTAATGCTTATGTATTCGGATGCAAAGCTAATCAATTAAACAAGAAAGCATAATACTAAAAATCAAAAAAAGTATAAAAATTATGCTAGTCCAAGAGATTCAATTCCTAGAAATATACGCTAAAATCCAAAATTAGTTCTATATCTTTATGTCTTATTTAAGATTAAACGTATTTTACCATGAAATATTTTCTACTTATAGTCTCCATCCTTTTTACTTTCCACGAGACCGAAGCTCAGGATTTAGACAATCACTTTATAAACAAAACATTACGCATCGATTATATTTTCTCAGGTGATAAAAACTCTCAAAGCGTTTCGCTTGACCAATTGTACCAGCTACCTCAATGGGCAGGACGAAGACACAATCTATCAGAGTTACTCTGGCAGGGAAACGGGCAAATAAAAATGACCGATATAAAGAATGGCGAGTGCATATACATTGACGCTTTTAGTACATTATTTTCCGAATGGCAATCTACACCGGAAGCAGAAACCATAAGGCGAAGTTTCGAGAATACATTTCTCGTTCCATTTCCCAAAAACAAAGTTGTAGTAGAAATTAGTCTACGAGACAGATCCGGCTCTTACCGAACCACAATGAAACATATTGTAGACCCCAATGATATCCAGATAAAGAAGAAGGGGTTAAAAAATATTCCGAAATACACTATATTGCATCAGGGCAACACGACAGACAAATGCATCAATGTAGTAATTCTAGCCGAGGGATATACTATTACTGAAATGGATAAATTCAGAGCGGATGCCAAAATAGCTTGTGAACAAATCTTTGAACACAGCCCTTTCAATGCATTAAAAAACAAGTTCAATTTCTATGCTGTAGAAACAATATCCGAGGATTCGGATGTAAGCGTACCTCGTGAAAACAGATGGAACAGTACCGCATTTAGTTCACAATTTGACACATTCTATTCTGAGAGATACTTAACAACCACCCACATAAAAGATCTTCATGACGCCATAGCAGGCATACCTTATGCCCATATTATAATACTGGCAAACACAAATGTATATGGTGGAGGAGGTATATTCAACGCCTACACGCTTACCACAACAGGACATAAAGACTTCAAGCCTGTGATAGTACATGAATTTGGACATAGCTTTGCAGGGCTGGGAGACGAATATTATTACGAAAGTGATGTACTGGACAACACATACAATCATGAAGTGGAGCCGTGGGAGCCTAACATTACGACTCTAGTTAACTTCGAATCCAAGTGGGCAAATATGCTTCAACCTCAGACTCCAATACCAACCGACGTAAGCCTGTCGAAAAAATTCCCTATAGGAGTATTTGAGGGTGCAGGCTATTCAGCCAAAGGAATATACCGCCCTGCGATAGATTGCAGAATGAAGACAAATACATGCAAAGATTTCTGTCCTGTATGCCAGAGAGCTATCGAACAATTGGTAAAATTCTATACTGAATAAAAAAAATCCAGTTAAGATTTTATTTATAAGGATAAAACAGCTATTTTTGTCGCTGCTAAATTTGAAAAAACAAAATATCTAATTTATAGTACAATGTCTTCTAAAAAGAAACAAGCCGAAATACGTGAAGAAAAAGACTGGCAAAAGATTGACAGTGCGATTCGGGAATCAGAAAACCTTCTTGAAAAATACCAAAAGCAACTATTGATCGGAATCGGTATTGTAGTTGTTGTCGTTTGCTGCTACCTAGCATTCAAACATTTTTACCTAGGGCCTAAAAACAACGAAGCCCAAATAGCCCTATTCAAGGGTGAGCAATATTTCAGAGCAGGACAAGATTCCTTAGCAATTTATGGCGACGCAAATGGCTATATAGGATTCGAATCTATCATTAGCGAATATGGTTCAACCGATGCAGGGAATTTGGCTAAATTGTATGCCGGAATCAGCTATGCCAACCTAGGTAAATATGACCAGGCATTAGATTACTTAAAAGGATTCAGTGCAAGCGATAAGATACTTTCACAACTAGTAAACGGTTCGATAGGTGATTGCCTTGACAACACAGGAAAATCAGATGATGCTGTTTCATATTATATTAAAGCAGCAAAAGGAGTGGACAACCCTTCACAAAGCCCTATCCTTTATAAAAAAGCAGGTTTAATATATAGAAATCAAGGAAACTATGATAAAGTAATAGAAGTTTTCACGATTGTAAAAAATCAATACATGAATTCTCCTGTAGCAATGGAGGCAGACAAATATATTGATGAGGCAATTCTGTTGAAAGCAGGAGGAGCGAAATAATCTCAAAATAAAAATATACTGAAAGAGGTTTCATCATAATGATGAAACCTCTTTTTAATTTTCCGAAATATATTTATTCTTTATTCATTCGATAAGTTAATGCTCCTGAAGGACATTTACCTATCTGATCTATTATCTGCTCAGTCGTTGCATTTTCGGGAAGTACCCATGGTCTTTCTTGAGGATGATAAACATCCGGAAGCATCTTAACACAAATACCAGCATGCTTACAGAGTTCCGGCTTCCAGATAATAGTAACTTCACCATTAGTATATTCAATCTTCTTTTCCATACATTACTTAGTTTTTTTTGATCTTTTAAATAAGTGTACAATTATATATTGATACCTCTCATCACAATATGCCTCCACTCTGGATGCTTCTTAATATAGCCTGCCACAAAGGGACAAAGAGGAACCAAGCGCAAACCTTTACTTTCAATATCAACAAGCACTTTTCCTATCAACTGACTGCCAATCCCCTGCCCTTCCAGAGCAACCGGAACTTCTGTATGAGTAAGATAAATCTCACCATTATTGGTTTTTATATACTCAATTTTAGGCACAAACTTCTCAACATGGAATTCATACTGACTTCGTTCCGTGTTGTCAAACAATTCGTAATTTTCCATACCTTTATTTTTTTAGATATGTGCAAGATACTAATAAACAACCGAAACTACCATTTATTCAAGAGGAAACTTATCCGTACAAAAAGAGGCCGATCAAAACAGATCAGCCTCTCCTCTATATTATTAATATAATCTACTTTAAGCCTCTTCGCCAAACTCCATCAAATAAGACTTGATAAAATCATCTATATCTCCATCCATTACAGCATTCACATTCGAGGTCTGATGATTGGTACGGTGATCTTTTACGCGGCGGTCATCAAATACATAACTACGAATCTGCGATCCCCACTCAATTTTTTTCTTTCCAGCCTCAACCTTCGATTGCTCTCGGCTACGTCTTTCCAACTCTATTTCGTAAAGCTGGGATTTCAATAAACGTATTGCATTATCTTTATTTCCAAACTGAGAACGACTCTCGGTATTTTCTATAACGATCTCCTTCTCTTCTCCGGTTTCAGCATCTTTATATTTATAATGCAAACGCACACCGGTTTCCACCTTATTTACATTCTGGCCTCCTGCCCCACTCGAGCGGAATGTATCCCATGTAATATCAGACTGATTCACTTCTATGTCAATGCTATCATCTACCAATGGCACCACAAAGACAGATGCAAAAGACGTCATCCGCTTTCCCTGCGCATTATAAGGCGAAACTCGAACTAAACGATGCACTCCGTTTTCAGATTTCAGATAACCGTAGGCATATTCTCCTTCTACCTGTAAAGTTGCTGTTTTTATACCAGCTTCATCCCCGTCTTGCCAGTTGGTAACAGTAGTCTTATAGCCTTTATCTTCGCACCAGCGCTGATACATCCGAAACAACATCGAAGCCCAATCCTGACCTTCTGTTCCTCCGGCTCCACTATTTATCTTCAATACAGCCCCAAGTTTATCCTCCTCTCGGCGAAGCATATTTTTCAGCTCCAGATACTCAACCTGTTTTATGGCATTTTCATAAGCTGCATCTACTTCTTCTTCCGAAGTAACACCCTCTTTATTGAAATCGAATGCCAATTGTAACTCATCGGCAGCAGCTTTTACTTGCTCATAACCCTCAATCCATCCCTTAAGCCCACGAATAATTTTCATTTGAGCTTCTGCCGTTTTGGAATCGTCCCAAAACCCGGGAGCATGAGTTCTTAATTCTTCCTCTTCTAATTGTATTCTTTTCGCATCGACGTCAAAGATGCCTCCTCAACGCATCCTCGCGTTCCAACACTTCTTTGAGTTGGTCTGATGTAATCATATGATGATCTTTTAGTTAGTTACTCATTATAATTTTAGAAATGCAAAGGTAAAAATAAGTTGCTAGTTATATGAGATATATAATAAGTATTTTCATCCTAACAGGTCAAAAGTATTGTACCATTTTAATTAAAAGATGACAAACTTGTACTCTTTTTGTACATTCTCTCCTTTTCCTAACAAATATTCCACTCTTTGATTAAAGTAATAACCTCGGAAAATAAAACCATTATATAGATAAAAACACAGGATATTTATTAATGCATATCTACAGATAAAGCTACAGATAAAGCTTCACATAGAACAATTAACATAAACCGGGAAAGCCTAATTGTTAATTAACACTTGACATTTAATATTTACTCTTTTTTTCTACAATTATACAAAAGATAATTCCTATTTTTGAAAAACAGAAAAACGCACATATACTATCGATATCATTTTATTTATTGTATATCAAACACATAAAACCTTAAACAAATGTCTTTTATAATTATTATTCTTAGTCTTGCATTACTAATTGTACTCATATCCTATTTCAAAGTAAATGCTTTCTTATCATTTCTTATCGTCTCAATACTGGCAGGAATCGCTCTTGGTATCCCTTTAGAAAATCTTCCATCTTCTGTTAATAAAGGCATAGGAGGCATCATGGGAGATCTTACCCTCATTATCGTTTTGGGAGCTATGCTAGGTAAACTGGTCGCAGAAAGCGGAGCCGCACAAAAGATCGCCGACGTAATGGTAAGTGCTTTTGGCACGAAGCATATTCAATGGGGATTGATGATAACCGGCTTTATTGTAGGTATACCTCTGTTCTACGGAATTGGATTCGTACTTCTTGTGCCACTAATATTCTCTATTGTTTACAAATACAAGCTTCCGGCAGTATATATAGGACTTCCCATGCTAGCCGCATTATCTGTTACACACGGATTTCTCCCGCCCCACCCATCTCCGGTAGCCCTTGTTTCTATGTTTAGTGCCAATATAGGTATGACATTAATCTACGGACTTGCCGTTGCAATACCAGCCATTATTCTGGCCGGGCCAGTATTTTCGAAAACACTGAAAAATATAAAATCAGGACCTGTAACCCTGTTCGAACAAAAAGAAATCGATGAAAGCTACTCAATACCCGGCAAAGCTAACAGCTTTCTCAGCGCAACACTACCTGTTTTTTTATTAATCATTGTTACGGTCATTCCTTTTATATTCTCTGGAATGCAGCCAAAAGCTACATCAATCATCGAATTCATCGGCGCACCTTCTATCGTAATGCTCATAGCTCTGATTATAGCAACCTATACATTAGGCATACGGCAAGGACGAAGCATTAAAGATGTAATGGATATATATGGCAATGCGGTTAAGGATATAGCTATGATATTATTGATTATTGCAGGAGCTGGAATATTCAAACAAATAATGGAAGACAGTGGAATCAGCAACGATCTTGCAAACGGGTTGCAACAACTCCCCATACATCCTCTTATTCTTGGATGGCTCATAGCCGCCATAATCAGAGGCTGTGTAGGCTCAGCTACAGTAGCCGCACTCACAGCCGCAGGAGTGATCATGCCTCTGGTTGTACAAACGGGAGTAAACCCAAATCTGATGGTTTTATCTTTGGGTGCAGGTAGTCTTATGTTTTCTCATGTGAACGATGCAGGCTTCTGGATGTTTAAAGAATATTTCAACTTAAGCCTGAAGGATACATTAAAATCATGGTCGGTCATGGAAGCGATTGTATCAATAGTCGGACTATTAGGAGTATTACTACTTAGCGTCATTATATAAAATAAGAAGATCAATTATTAATCAACAAAATAAAAAAATTATGAATACTTATAACGCTGACGAACAATTTGAAAAATTAGGTCTAACACTACCTCCTGCTCCAAGCCCAGTTGGTGTTTACAAACCATATGTAATAGATGGCAAATACCTTTACCTTTCGGGACATGGACCTGTTCAGGAGGATAAATCTCTAATAATAGGACGTATTGGACGCGACATAACTCAAGAAGAAGGAAAACTTGCAGCTCGTCAGGTCGGACTAACAATGCTTTCTACAATCAAAACAAATCTAGGAAGCCTAAATAAGGTAAAACGAGTAATAAAAGTACTCGGAATGGTCAACTGCACCTCCGATTTCGAAAAACACCCTTATATCATTAACGGATGTAGCGAGCTATTCGCGTCTGTATGGGGAGAGGAAAACGGAGTAGGCACAAGAAGTGCTGTAGGATTCGGCTCTCTACCGGATAATATACCTGTAGAAATCGAAGCTTTATTCGAATTATATTAAATAATTAAGATGCCTGACTATGCTTGATTGGTATAAAATAGAAAACATAGACCGGATAGACTCCCCTGCACTCGTCATCTACCCTGACAGAGTGCGGGAAAACATTGACCTGGCAATAAAGATAGCCGGAGGCTGTGAGAAACTTCGCCCTCATATAAAAACAAATAAAATGAGCGAAGTATGCTTAATGATGCAAAAAGCCGGAATTACAAAATATAAATGTGCTACGATAGCTGAAGCAGAAATGCTTGCTATAATCAATGCTCCCGACATACTTTTAGCATATCAACCTGTAGGCCCTAAAATCTTGAGATTTCTCAATTTGATAAAAGCCTATCCGGATACAACATTTTCATGCCTTATAGACAATGAGGTAAATGCCAGAACCATTTCGAACCTATGCAAAGAAAGGAACATCTCTTTAAATATTTATATCGACTTAAATATCGGGATGAACAGAACGGGCGTACAACCGGAAAATGCGGTTGCTTTAGCAAAGACAATACTAGAATCTCCTTGCTTAAAAATTAATGGGCTCCATGGCTATGATGGCCATATACACGACGAAAACATTAATAACAGACAAAAGGAAGCAGACAAGTCTTTTGCTCTGACCGAAAAGGTTTATAAAGAAATATCACTTCTGACAAAACATCCCCTTACAATGATCATGGGCGGAACGCCCACATTTCCTACACATATACACCGTGACAATTGCGAATGCAGTCCGGGTACATTTGTATTTTGGGATTGGGGATATAAACATATGCTCCACGATTTACCTTTCCATTATGCAGCATTGGTTATCAGTCGTGTTATTTCCATTATTGACAAGCATCATGTCTGTATCGACTTAGGACACAAATCCATTGCTGCCGAAAACCCTTTACCCAGAGTCCACTTTCTGAATGCGCCCGAAGCGGAACCTATTGCACAAAGCGAAGAACATCTCGTTCTGAAAATATCTGACAGCAATCAGTACGAGATAGGAAGAGTATTATACGGAGTACCTGTACATATATGTCCGACTGTAGCACTATACGAAAAAGCATATTGCATAAATGATCACAAGCAAACCGACGAATGGAAAGTGATTGCTAGAAACCGTTTTATAAACTATTAAGCCTTAAGAAATGTCTAAACTATTTTTTGTAGACGCTCATCTCGATCTTAGCATGAATGCTTTGGAATGGAATCGAGACCTACGCGAACCTGTAGAAGAAATCAACCGACAGGAAGCCGGAATGACCGACAAACCCGACAGAGCAAAAGCAACCACTACATTACCCGAGTTAAGAAACGGAAATATCGGCTTGGTTGTTGCCACCCAAATAGGACGCGTTATAGAAAAAAACAACAATCTTCCCGGATCGGGATGGCATTCACCCGAACAGGCATGGGCACAAACGCAAGGCCAACTTGCATGGTATCGAGCAATGGAAGAGGAAGGTCAAATGGTAATGATCAGAAACAAAACTGAGCTTGACGAGCATCTGGCTTTGTGGAAGAACGGCAAACCAAATAATAGCAAACCCATTGGTTATATACTAAGTTTAGAAGGTGCAGATTCAATAGTAAACATAAGTTATGTAGAAAGAGCATACAATTACGGCTTAAGAGCAATAGGTCCGGCTCACTACGGTCCGGGAAGATACGCCAACGGAACCGACTCTTCGGGACGGTTAAACCAAATGGGGATAGACCTTCTGAAAGAAATGGATCGTCTCGATATGATTCTTGATGCAACCCACCTGAATGACGATGCTTTCTGGCATGCACTTGATATATATAAAGGAAATATATGGGCAAGCCATAACAATTGTCGCGCATTTGTCGACCACAATCGTCAATTCAGCGACGATATGATTAAAGCTCTTATAGAAAGAGACGCCGTCATAGGGATTGCACTCGATGCATGGATGATGGTTCCAAACTGGATACGTGGTTCATCCACCCCCCAAGGCATGAAC
Source organism: Dysgonomonas sp. Marseille-P4677 (assembly GCF_016652235.1). Taxonomy (GTDB): domain Bacteria; phylum Bacteroidota; class Bacteroidia; order Bacteroidales; family Dysgonomonadaceae; genus Dysgonomonas. Next base: position 76,744 of record NZ_JAEPKU010000001.1, on the reverse strand, counting down.
TGCAACATGGACATTATGATCAATAATATCGACCGCATATGTCAACTTGCAGGAAACTCAGATCATGCAGCTGTAGGCAGTGACCTTGATGGCGCTTTTGGGACAGAACAATGCCCATATGACCTGAAAACAATAGCAGACCTGCAAAAAACCCCACAACTATTGAAAAACAGAGGATATACCGATAACGATATTGAAAAAATAGCATCCGGAAACTGGATCCGTTTTATGAGAAAAGCCCTATAAACATTTATAAAACTGAATTATTTTTAAGACGGAGAAATAAGCTTATTTCTCCGTCTTTACATATATGTATTTATAGAAGAAAATATTTATCTTCGCACGGCTTTAAATCCGGATCTATATACGAGCACCTCAAAACCCAGCATAAATTTGCTTATATAAAAAGGAATGAGAAAAGAAATAACATGGAAAGTCAACGACTTCAAGAGTCTGACAACAGACGAATTGTATGCAATACTACATCTGAGATGTAAGGTATTTGTCATAGAACAGAACGCACCTTATCTCGACACCGACTATAACGACCCAAAGGCCGTACATATACATGGCTATATAGACAATGAACTCATGGCTTATTGCCGTTTATTCCGATCTGGTGATTACTATCGAGAAGGCAGCTTAGGAAGAGTAATAGTCGCTGAGGAATTTCGAAAATATGGGTATGGACACGACCTGATGAAAAAAGCATTGGAAATAGAGGCCTCTGAATTCGGCTCAAAGGAAATAGTAATTTCTGCTCAGGCACACTTACAAAATTTTTACAGAAGCCACGGTTTTATAAGTTATGGAGAACCATATCTTGAAGACGGCATACCACATATCCGAATGAAAAGAGGATAAGAATTTCAAAAAATTCTTGGAGATTAATATTTTAAACACTAAATTTGCAGCCCGAAAACAGAAGGGAGGTTTGATGATCTTTTGAACTAAACATATTAAGTAATTGCTTAATACCGCTTTAATAGCGGCGTTCGAAAGATTATACCCGCAACCTGAATAAACATCCTTTAGATTGGGAAAATAGGAATCCCACCTTAAAAAATTAGAATTTAAAACAAAAAATAAAAAAATAATTATGATCATTGTTCCATTAAAAGAAGGCGAAAATATTGAAAAAGCCTTGAAGAAATTCAAAAGAAAATACGAAAAAACTGGTGTAGTTAAGGAACTTAGAAGACGTCAAGAATTCCGCAAGCCATCTGTAGTAAAAAGAGCACAAAAACTACACGCCGTATACGTGCAAGCAATGCACCGTTCGGAAGAAGCATAAGCTATTGTCATTTCAATATAATATTATTAACTTCGTCATTCAGGATAAATCTTCGGAAAGATGATGTTATTAATAGAGAAATATATAAAGTATCTCCGTTATGAAAAGAACTTTTCTTTACATACGGAGATTTCTTATTCTACAGACCTCCAACAATTTTCCGAGTTTCTGAAAGAACACTTTCCTGAAATAGATATAAAAGCTGCAGACAGCGATATTATCCGACTATGGATAGTATCTTTAATGGAAGCGAAAATATCAGCACGATCTGTCAACCGAAAACTCAGTACATTAAAATCTTTTTATAAATACTTACTCAGAATAAACGAAATCTCAATTAACCCTGTAAAAAAAATAACAGGCCCAAAAACACCAAAGCCTATTCCGGCGTTTATAAATAACACGGATATGGACAAAATATTAGACAATACCAATTTCGACGACTCTTACGAATCGCTTCGAAATCAAATAATGATTGAGCTTTTCTATGCAACAGGCATACGACGAGCAGAATTAATCGGACTAAGAGATACCGATGTAGATTTTAGTAACGAAACTATTCAAGTAACGGGAAAACGAAACAAACAGCGGATTATACCATTTAGCGATGGCATGAGAACATTATTGGAACAATATATTACAATAAGAGACAAAGAAGTAGAAAATACGACAGGCTACTTATTTGTCCGAGAAAACGGAAAACAACTATATCCCATGCTTGTACATCGTATAATTGAAGAAAATCTGAAACATATACCGACTCTATCTAAAACGAGCCCCCATGTACTAAGACATTCATTTGCCACAAGCATGCTGAACAACGGAGCTGATATAAACGCCGTAAAAGAACTACTAGGTCACTCAAGCCTAGCGGCAACAGAAATATACACTCACACTTCATTTGAAGAATTAAAGAAAATTTATAACAAAGCTCACCCAAGAGCTTAAAAGCAAAGGAGGAATATTATGAATATTGTAATTCAATCTGTACACTTTGACGCAAGTACCCAGCTAAAAGAATTTATCGAAAAGAAATTATCGAAATTAGATAAATTCTCAGATCTTATCGTAGATGCAGAAGTTATACTTAAAGTTACAAAACCTGAAGTTGCTAATAATAAAGAAGCTTCAATCAAACTAAACATTAAAAGCGGAGAGCTTTTTGCAAACAAAACAGCCGATAGCTTTGAAGAGGCCGTGATGCAAAACATCGAAGCATTAGAAAAACAAATACTAAAAGTAAAAGAAAAAAGCCTTGCTAAATAAGGCTAGCGAGCAAAAAAAGAGACGCTTATTTCATATAGAATCAATGAATTACAAACCAAAAGGAGTAACAACTAAAAAATAAACACGCAAAGTATTGTTATTCTAAAAAATAATCTCTAATTTTGTCGCCGTTTCGCTCTCAAAGATAAGAGAATAGCGATAAAATTAGAGATATATGCCTCTTTAGCTCAGTTGGCCAGAGCACGTGATTTGTAATCTCGGGGTCGTTGGTTCGAATCCGACAAGAGGCTCAGACATAGGGAACTAGAAGCGGTAGACTAAGCAGATTAAAGCAGTCGGCATAAAGTTCAAACTTCTATCTTTTTCGCTTTCAATAATAGTACACCTATTATTAAAAAATAGGTGCATATTTATTGAAAATTGATTGTAAAGATAATTTGCCAATGTAGCTCAGTGGTAGAGCACTTCCTTGGTAAGGAAGAGGTCACGGGTTCAAGTCCCGTCATGGGCTCTATAGATAAAAGCATTGATTCTATCAAAAATTTAATATATACATTAACCAATATAATAGAAGATTAATTATGGCAAAAGAACATTTTAACCGGTCGAAACCGCATGTTAACATCGGTACTATCGGTCACGTTGACCACGGTAAAACTACCTTGACTGCTGCTATCACAAAAGTACTGGCTTCCAAAGGTCTTTCTCAAGCAATTGATTTCGATAAAATTGACAATGCTCCAGAAGAAAAAGAACGTGGTATAACAATTAATACATCACACGTTGAATACGAAACAGCTAACCGTCACTACGCACACGTTGACTGTCCTGGTCACGCGGACTACGTAAAGAACATGGTTACTGGTGCTGCTCAGATGGACGGTGCTATTATCGTAGTTGCTGCTACTGATGGTCCGATGCCTCAAACTCGCGAGCACATCCTTCTTGCACGTCAGGTAAACGTTCCAAGATTGGTTGTTTTCATGAACAAATGTGATATCGTTGAAGACGAAGAAATGTTAGAATTAGTTGAACTAGAAATGAGAGAACTTCTTTCATTCTATGAGTTCGACGGCGACAATACTCCTGTTATTCGTGGATCTGCTCTTGGAGCACTTAATGGCGTTGAGCCTTGGGTTAGCCAAGTAATGGAACTTATGAACGCTGTGGATACTTGGATTCCACTTCCTCCACGTGATGTTGATAAACCATTCTTGATGCCAGTTGAAGACGTGTTCTCTATCACAGGTCGTGGTACAGTAGCAACAGGTCGTATCGAAACAGGTATCATCAAAACATCAGAAGAGGTTCAAATCATTGGTCTTGGTGCAACTAACAAGAAATCAGTTGTAACTGGTGTTGAAATGTTCCGTAAGATACTTGATGAAGGACAAGCTGGAGACAACGTAGGTTTGCTTCTTCGTGGTATCGACAAAGATGATATCAAACGTGGTATGGTAATTTGCCACCCAGGTAAAATTACTCCTCACACTCAATTCAAAGCTGAGGTTTATATCTTGAAGAAAGAAGAAGGTGGACGTCACACTCCATTCCACAACAAATATCGTCCTCAGTTCTACCTACGTACTCTTGACGTTACTGGTGAAATCACTCTTCCTGAAGGAACAGATATGGTTATGCCTGGTGACAACATCACTATCAACGTAGAACTTATCTACCCAGTAGCTTGTAACGTAGGTCTTCGTTTCGCTATCCGCGAAGGTGGACGTACAGTAGGTGCTGGTCAGATTACAGAAATTACTGCTTAAGCAATTTCAAATATACTGAAGTCGGTTTGAAATATAGCCGACTTTAATTTACGGGCGTAGTTCAGTGGTAGAGCGTTGGTCTCCAAAACCAAATGTCGGGAGTTCGAATCTCTCCGCCCGTGCTAAAAAAACTCAAAAAGAGTGATGAAAAAAATAATAAATTACATTAAAGATTCTTACAACGAGCTTGTATACAAAGTTTCTTGGCCTTCTCGCACAGAATTAACCAGCAGTGCGGTTATTGTCATGATTGCTTCCATAATAATGGCATTAATCATCTGGGGGGTTGACACTGCGTTTGAGAACGTTGTCAAGCTTTTCTATAGTTTGTAATCTTATCAATAGCTATGACTGAAATCGAAAAGAAATGGTACGTACTGCGTGCTGTTAGTGGAAAAGAAAATAAGGTCAAAGAGTATCTTGAAGCTGAGATAAAGAAATCTGACTTAGGAAAGTATATCTCACAAGTTCTTATCCCTACCGAGAAAACTTATATCATGCGTAACGGAAAGAAGGTTCTAAAAGAAAGAGCTTATCTTCCCGGCTATATATTGATAGAAGCTGCCCTTGTAGGGGAAGTAATCCATGAACTGCGTAATATTAACTTTGTTGCCGGCTTTTTGCCTAACACCACAAATCCTCAACCTCTGAGTCAATCTGAAGTAAACAGAATACTTGGAACAATGGACGAGTTGGACGAGCAAGAAGTAAGTATGGATGTTCAATATTTCGTTGGAGAAAACATTAAAGTGACCAATGGTCCTTTCTCTGGATTCTCGGGAATTATTGAAGAAGTGAACGCTGAGAAAAAGAAACTAAAAGTAATGGTAAAGATATTCGGAAGGAAAACTCCTCTCGAATTGAATTACATGCAAGTTGAAAAAGAGCAATAAGACTGGTTACGCAATCTGAATGCTCAATCTTAAGTTTTAATAAAACTAAAAATTAGAAACAAAAATGGCTAAAGAAATTGCTGGACAATTAAAATTACAGATTAAAGGCGGTGCAGCAAATCCATCTCCTCCTGTAGGACCTGCTCTAGGTTCGAAAGGTATCAACATTATGGATTTCTGTAAGCAATTTAATGCCAGAACTCAAGACAAGGCAGGTAAAATATTACCAGTGGTAATTACTTACTATGTCGACAAGTCTTTTGATTTTGTTGTAAAACAACCACCTGTAGCTATACAATTGCTTGAAGCATCAAAAGTTAAAGGCGGATCGGCAGAACCAAATCGTAAGAAAGTAGCTGAAATTACTTGGGATCAGGTAAAAGCAATTGCTGAAGATAAAATGGTCGATCTTAACTGTTTTACAATCGAATCTGCCATGAGAATGGTTGCTGGTACAGCAAGAAGTATGGGTATTACTGTAAAAGGGGCTTTCCCTGATGTTCAATAATTAAATCTTCAATTTAGAAATGGGTAAACTTACAAAAAATCAAAAGTTAGCTTTCAGCAAAATTGAAGCAGGGAAACTATATACATTAACAGAAGCATCTGCTCTTGTAAAAGAGATTACAACAACTAAATTCGATTCTTCAGTCGATTTAGATGTACGCTTAGGTGTAGACCCACGAAAAGCTAACCAGATGGTAAGAGGTGTAGTATCTCTTCCTCATGGAACAGGAAAACAAGTAAGAGTTTTGGTATTATGTTCACCAGACGCTGAAGCTGCTGCTAAAGAAGCAGGAGCTGACTATGTTGGATTGGACGAATATATCGAGAAAATAAAAGGCGGTTGGACCGATGTGGATGTTATCATCACTCAGCCTGCTATTATGGGTAAAGTTGGTGCTTTAGGGCGTGTATTAGGACCTCGTGGTCTGATGCCTAACCCGAAGAGCGGAACTGTAACTATGGATGTTGCTAAAGCTGTGACAGAGGTTAAATCAGGTAAAATTGACTTTAAAGTAGATAAAGCTGGTATTATCCACGCTTCTATCGGAAAAGTATCTTTTACTCCTGAGCAAATCAAAGATAACGCTAGAGAATTTATCTCTACTCTTATCAAACTGAAACCGACTGCAGCTAAAGGTGCTTATATAAAAAGTGTTTGTCTTTCAAGTACTATGAGTCCGGGTGTAAAAATAGACCCTAAATCAGTAGAAAATTAATTAACAAATTGACTGAAAATTATGAGAAAGGAAGATAAATTCACTATTATAGAAAACATTGCAGCTACAATCAAAGGCTACGATCACTTCTATCTTACCGACATTGCTTCTCTTAATTCTACTAAAACCAGTGAATTGAGAAGAGAATGCGCTAAGCAAGAGATCAAACTTATGGTTGTAAAAAACACGCTATTGCAAAAAGCTCTAGACTCTCTTGAAGGAGATTATTCGGAGCTTAGTAAAGCAATGGTAGGTAACACTGCTATAATGTTTTCTAATACAGCTAATGCTCCGGCTAAGCTGATTGCAAAATACAAAAAAGAAGGCATTCCTTCGCTTAAGGCAGCTTATGTTCAAGAAGGCTTCTATGTGGGTGCAGAAAACCTAAGCGCACTAGAAAATATCAAGAGCAAAAACGAGCTTATCGGCGACGTTATCGCAGCCCTTCAATCTCCTGCCAAGAATGTTATTTCAGCCCTTCAATCAGGTGGAAATACTATCCATGGCGTCTTAGAAACTCTATCTAAGAGATAATATATTTTAAACAAAAGAAATAATAACAATTTTAATTTATACAAAAATGGCAGATATCAAAGCTATTGCAGAACAACTAGTAAATTTGACAGTGAAAGAAGTAAGCGAATTAGCTGAAATTCTAAAAACTGAATACGGTATTGAACCAGCTGCTGCTGCAGTTGCTGTTGCAGCTCCTGCTGGTGCTGCTGCTGAAGCTGTAGAAGAAAAAACAGCATTTGATGTTGTATTAAAATCAGCTGGTGCAAACAAACTACAAGTAGTTAAAGCAGTAAAAGAATTAACAGGACTTGGTTTGAAAGAGGCTAAAGATCTAGTAGATGGTGCTCCTAGCGAACTTAAAAAAGGAGTTACTAAAGATGAAGCAGATGCATTGAAAAAACAACTAGAAGAAGCTGGAGCCGAAGTTGAACTTAAGTAAAAAGATAGTCCTGTGAAAGGATATTTGGTTAGGAACCTTCCTGAAGAAGGTTCTTAACCTTTTTGCGTCAAAAATAATAAGTTCATAAAAATTGGTTATCCATGTCTTCAACAAATACAAATCAAAGAGTAAATTTTGCTTCAATCAAGAATCCTCTACCCTACCCGGATTTCCTTGAAGTACAGCTAAAGTCATTCCGCGACTTTTTACAGCTTGATACGCCTCCTGAGAGCAGGAAAAACGAAGGCTTATATAAAGTTTTCGCTGAAAACTTTCCTATTGCCGACACAAGAAACAACTTTGTATTAGAGTTTTTAGACTACTTTATCGACCCTCCTCGATATACTATCGAAGAATGTATCGAAAGAGGCCTCACCTATAGTGTCCCTCTGAAAGCAAAGCTTAAGCTCTATTGTACAGATCCTGACCACGAAGATTTTGATACAGTTATCCAAGATGTTTATCTGGGACTGATACCATATATGACTGACAAAGGTACCTTTGTCATCAACGGAGCAGAGCGTGTTGTTGTATCCCAATTACACCGCTCACCTGGTGTATTCTTCGGACAAACAATGCATGCCAATGGTACTAAGCTTTATTCAGCTCGTATCATTCCGTTCAAAGGTTCTTGGATCGAGTTTGCTACAGACATAAACAATGTCATGTATGCATATATTGATCGTAAGAAGAAATTACCTGTAACAACTTTGCTTCGTGCCATCGGATTTGAAAGCGACCGTGATATATTGGAAATCTTTGATCTTGCTGAAGAAATAAAGGTTACAAAACAAAATATCAAGAAAGTTTTAGGACGTAAGCTTGCAGCCAGAATCTTAAGAACATGGATGGAAGACTTTGTCGATGAAGACACCGGAGAGGTTACATCAATAGAACGTAACGAAGTTATACTTGAACGCGAAACCGTACTGGAAAAAGAGCACCTTGATCTTATTATAGATTCAAATATTGCTTCAATCCTATTACATAAAGAATCTCAGCATCTTTCCGACTTTGCAATTATTTATAATACATTGCAAAAAGACCCTAGTAATTCGGAAATAGATGCAGTACGTCATATTTACCGACAATTGCGCAGCGCAGAACCGGCTGATGACACTAGTGCACGCGAAGTTATCAATAACCTGTTTTTCTCTGAAAAACGTTATGATCTAGGTGAAGTAGGACGTTACAGACTAAATAAAAAATTAGGTTTAGCTACAAGCGACGACATCCGTGTATTGACCAAAGAAGATATCATTGAGATCATCAAATACCTGATCGAACTGATTAATTCAAAAGCAATCGTTGATGATATCGACCACTTGAGCAACCGTCGTGTTCGTACAGTTGGAGAACAACTTTTCAATCAGTTTGGAGTTGGCCTAAACCGTATGGCACGTATCATTCGTGAAAGAATGAATGTTCGCGACAATGAGGTATTTACTCCGATCGACCTGATCAATGCTAAAACAATCTCATCTGTTGTCAATACATTCTTCGGAACAAATGCTTTATCTCAGTTTATGGACCAAACTAATCCATTAGCAGAGATAACACATAAACGCCGTATGTCGGCCCTTGGACCGGGCGGTCTTTCTCGCGAAAGAGCCGGATTTGAGGTGCGTGACGTTCACTATACTCACTACGGCCGTCTTTGTCCTATCGAAACTCCGGAAGGTCCTAATATCGGTTTGATCTCATCTCTTTGTGTGTATGCTAAAATAAATGATCTGGGCTTCATCGAAACCCCATATCGTAAAGTGACAAACAGCAAAGTTGATCTTTCTGAGAATGGAATCACCTACTTGGCTGCTGAAGAAGAAGAGGACAAACTGATCGCACAAGGTAATGCTCCGTTAAATGACGATGGATCATTTATCAACAGTCGCGTAAAAGCTCGTCAAGATGCTGACTATCCTGTTATCGCCCCTGAAGAAGTAGAACTAATGGACGTATCACCTACACAGATTGCATCTATTGCTGCATCATTAATTCCTTTCTTGGAACATGATGATGCCAACCGTGCACTGATGGGATCTAATATGATGCGCCAGGCAGTACCTCTTATGCGTACCGAAGCTCCAATTGTGGGAACAGGTATTGAAGGACAGCTGATCCGTGATTCGCGTACACAAATTGTTGCTGAAGGAGCAGGAGAAGTAGTATATGTGGATGCAGATACTATCAAAATTAAATATGACCGTACAGCAGACGAAGACTTTGTAGCCTTCGATGATGCTATTAAAGCATATTACATCCCTAAATTCCGTAAAACAAATCAAAACACAACAATTGACCTTCGCCCGATTTGTCGCAAAGGAGATAGAGTTGTATTAAATCAGATTTTGACGGAAGGATATTCTACAGAGAAAGGAGAACTTGCCATAGGTAAGAATCTTAAAGTGGCCTTCATGCCATGGAAAGGTTACAACTTTGAGGATGCTATCGTTCTTAACGAACGCATTGTACGAGAAGATATATTTACATCAGTTCACGTAGAAGAATTCTCTCTTGAAGTTCGTGATACAAAACGTGGAGTTGAGGAACTAACTTCGGATATTCCGAATGTAAGTGAAGATGCGACAAAAGATCTGGACGAAAGAGGAATTATCCGTATTGGAGCCCGTGTCAATCCGGGAGATATCTTGATAGGAAAGATTACTCCAAAAGGAGAATCAGATCCTTCTCCTGAAGAAAAACTACTTCGCGCTATCTTTGGAGATAAAGCAGGTGATGTAAAAGATGCATCATTGAAAGCTTCTCCTTCATTGAAAGGTGTTGTTGTAGGAACAAATCTATTCTCTAAAGCTTCTAAAAAAGGTAAAACAAAACTTTCGAGCAAAGCATTATTACCTAAGCTTGACGAAGAGTATGAAGAAAAGATGGCTAAACTGAAAAGTGTATTAGTAGACAAAATACTTATACTTACTGATGGAAAGACATCTCAAGGAGTGAAAGACTATCTGAATGTAGATATCATAGCCAAAGGTGCTAAATTTACTAAAAGTGCCTTAGACAATATCGACTACGAATCGATACAAGTTAGCAACTGGACTACAGATGCTCACAAGAACGGTTTAATAAGAGACGTTATTGTAAATTATCTACGTAAATATAAAGAGCTTGATGCTGAATTAAAACGTAAACGCTTCGACCTTACTATCGGAGACGAATTACCATCAGGTATTATCCAGATAGCAAAAGTTTATGTAGCGAAAAAACGTAAAGTTCAGGTAGGTGATAAAATGGCGGGACGTCACGGAAACAAGGGTATCGTTTCGCGTATTGTACGCCAAGAAGATATGCCTTTCTTACCGGATGGAACTCCTGTAGATATCGTATTGAATCCACTGGGTGTGCCTTCACGTATGAACCTTGGACAGATTTTCGAAACAGTTCTTGGATGGGCCGGAAAAGAATTAGGTGTTAAATTTGCGACTCCTATTTTCGATGGTGCTAGTCTTGACGACCTGAATACTTGGACAGATAAAGCGGGAGTTCCTAGATATGGTAAAGTCCGTCTTTTCGATGGTGGCACAGGAGACAGATTCGACCAACATGCAACAGTAGGTATTATTTATATGCTGAAACTGGGACACATGGTTGAAGACAAGATGCACGCGCGTTCTATCGGACCTTACTCGCTTATTACGCAACAGCCTCTTGGAGGTAAAGCGCAATTCGGGGGTCAACGTTTCGGAGAAATGGAGGTTTGGGCACTTGAAGCATTTGGTGCAGCTTATATCTTAAGAGAAATCCTTACTATTAAGTCGGATGACGTGGTAGGACGTTCCAAAGCATATGAAGCCATCGTAAAAGGTGAGCCAATGCCACAACCTGGCATCCCTGAGTCATTGAATGTATTATTACACGAAATGCGTGGTTTGGGACTAAGCGTTTCGCTTGATTAATATAAAAAAAACCGTTAGCTATCGCTTACAAGCTTATAGCTTTGGCTAACGGATTCTAAATACTCTAATAAACAGCTATCAGCATCAGCTAATGGCTAACAGCTTTTAAAGAAAGAAAGTATATGGCTTTTAGAAAAGAAAATAAAGTAAAGAGTAGCTTTTCAAAAATAACTGTAAGTCTTGCTTCGCCCGAAGAAATTCTGGAAGCATCAAGCGGTGAAGTTTTGAAACCCGAAACAATCAACTACCGTACTTACAAACCTGAACGTGACGGACTTTTCTGCGAACGTATATTCGGCCCTGTAAAGGACTATGAATGTCATTGCGGAAAATACAAGAGAATCCGTTATAAAGGTATTGTTTGCGACCGTTGCGGTGTTGAAGTTACAGAAAAGAAAGTACGCCGTGAACGTACAGGGCACATTCACCTTGTAGTTCCTGTAGCACATATCTGGTATTTCCGTTCGCTTCCTAACAAAATGGGTTATCTACTTGGTATCCCTACTAAGAAATTAGATACAATCATCTATTACGAACGTTTTGTTGTGATCCAAGCGGGAGCAGCAATCGAAGAAGGAATAGCAGATAAAGACCTCCTTACAGAAGAGGAATATTTAAATATTCTAGACAAACTCCCTAAAGAAAATCAACTGTTAGACGATACCGATCCTAACAAGTTTATTGCAAAAATGGGAGCCGAAGCTGTATATGATTTGCTTGCACGTATCAATTTGGATTCGTTGGCAAATACACTTCGCCACAAAGCAAGTACAGATACATCTCAACAACGTAAGAACGAAGCATTAAAACAGCTTCAGGTTGTAGAAGCATTCCGTGGTTCGAAGAATAAGAATAAACCCGAATGGATGATCGTTAAGATCGTTCCGGTTATTCCACCAGAACTTCGCCCACTTGTTCCGTTGGATGGTGGTCGTTTCGCAACTTCTGACCTAAACGACTTGTATCGCCGTGTAATAATACGTAACAATCGTCTGAAAAGACTAATAGATATCAAAGCTCCGGAAGTAATTTTGCGTAATGAAAAACGTATGCTTCAGGAAGCTGTAGATTCATTGTTCGACAACTCACGTAAATCGAGTGCGGTTAAAACTGATGCTAACCGTCCGTTAAAATCGCTTTCCGATAGTTTGAAAGGGAAACAAGGTCGTTTCCGTCAAAACTTATTAGGTAAACGTGTCGACTATTCGGCTCGTTCGGTAATTGTCGTTGGTCCTGAATTGAAGATGCACGAGTGCGGTATTCCTCAGGATATGGCTGCCGAATTGTACAAACCGTTTGTAATTCGCAAACTGATTGAGCGTGGTATCGTTAAGACCGTAAAATCAGCCAAAAAAATAGTAGATCGTAAGGAACCTGTGGTATGGGATATCCTAGAGCACGTAATGAAAGGACACCCTGTGTTACTCAACCGTGCCCCTACTCTTCACCGTTTAGGTATACAAGCATTCCAACCGAAAATGATCGGAGGTAAAGCTATTCAGCTGCATCCACTTTCTTGTACGGCGTTCAATGCCGACTTCGACGGTGACCAGATGGCGGTTCACTTACCACTAGGTAATGAAGCTATTCTTGAAGCGCAAATGTTGATGCTTGCCTCTCATAACATTCTTAACCCTGCGAATGGAGCTCCTATTACAGTTCCTTCTCAAGACATGGTTTTAGGATTGTATTATATCACTAAAATACGTAAAGGAGCAAAAGGTGAAGGCCTTATATTCTACGGTCCTGAAGAAGCGATAATCGCTTATAACGAAGGAAAAGTAGATATACATGCTCTTATCAAAGTATATGTCGATGATTTGGATGAAAATGGCAACGTAGCCCGCATGATGCGTGAAACTACTGTAGGACGTGTCCTTGTCAACGAGAAAACTCCAGTTGAAGTAGGATTCGTTAACGAAGTTCTTTCGAAGAAATCTCTTCGTGATATCATCGGTAATGTAATTAAAGTAGCCGGGGTTGCAAAAACAGCTCAATTCCTAGACGACATCAAAGATCTGGGCTATATGATGGCATTCCGAGGGGGATTATCATTCAACCTTGAAGATGTAATCATTCCTGAAGAAAAAGAAACGCTGGTTAAACAAGGATATGATGAAGTGGAACAGATTATAGGAAACTATAATATGGGATTCATTACATATAATGAGCGTTACAATCAGATTATCGATACTTGGACACATATTAACTCTAAGCTATCTAATATCCTGATGAAACAACTTTCGGAAGATGATCAAGGATTTAACTCTGTATATATGATGTTAGATTCGGGAGCCCGTGGTTCGAAAGAGCAGATTCGTCAGTTGTCAGGTATGCGTGGATTGATGGCAAAACCTCAAAAGAGTGGAGCTGAGGGTGCTCAGATTATTGAAAACCCAATTCTTTCAAACTTTAAGGAAGGTCTGTCAGTATTAGAGTATTTTATCTCTACCCACGGTGCGCGTAAAGGTCTTGCCGATACAGCCTTGAAGACTGCCGATGCCGGATACTTAACTCGTCGTCTGGTTGACGTTTCGCAAGACGTTATTATCAATGAAGAAGATTGTGGAACACTTCGTGGTCTAGTTTGTACTGAATTGAAGAACAACGAAGAAGTTGTAGCATCTCTTTACGAACGTATATTAGGTCGTGTATCTGTACATGATATTCAACATCCTTTAACCGGCGATATAATCATCAGATCGGGAGAAGAAATCACGGAAGATAAAGCAACTCTTATCCAAAATTCACCTATTGAAAGTGTTGAGATCCGTTCGGTTCTTACTTGTGAATCTAAAAAAGGTGTTTGTGGTAAATGTTACGGACGTAACCTTGCTACAGGCCGTATGGTTCAACGAGGAGAAGCTGTCGGTGTAATCGCGGCACAGTCTATCGGTGAACCGGGTACACAGTTGACACTACGTACTTTCCACGTTGGGGGTATCGCATCTAATATTGCCAGCGAAAGTAGAATAATCGCTAAATACGATGGTGTATTAGAAATTGATGATCTTCGTGTTGTTGATATTGTAGATGAGACAAACAAAAAAGTTCAAATTGTAGTAAGCCGCTTAGTAGAGCTAAGATTGGTAGATCCAAATACAAAAATTGTACTCCTTACTCATAACATTCCTTATGGCTCTAAGCTTTATTTCAAAGATGGAGCTAAAGTGAAGAGAGATGAACTGATCTGCGAATGGGATCCATTTAATGCGGTTATCGTATCCGAGGCAACAGGACGTATCAAGTTTGAAAATGTTATTGAAAATGTAACGTTCAAAGTTGAGTCTGATGAGCAAACAGGATTGAAAGAGAAAATCATTATTGAATCTCGTGACAAAACTAAAGCTCCGGAAGCACATGTATTGGACGAACAAGGTAAAACAATCAAGACATATACACTTCCATTAGGTGCCCACCTTGTTAAAGATGATAACGATACAATCAAGGCAGGTGATGTTCTCGTTAAAATACCTCGTGCAATAGGTAAAGCAGGTGATATCACAGGAGGTCTTCCACGTGTAACAGAATTATTCGAAGCACGTAATCCTTCTAATCCAGCTGTTGTATCTGAAATCGATGGAGAAATTTCATTTGGTAAGATTAAGCGTGGTAACAGAGAGGTGATCGTTACTTCCAAACTTGGAGAAGTAAAAAAATACCTTGTTCCACTATCGAAACAAATTCTTGTACAAGAAAATGACTTCGTAAGGGCCGGTATGCCACTTTCTGATGGAGCTACAACTCCGTCAGACATTCTTTCTATCATGGGACCAACTGCTGTTCAGGAATACATCGTTAATGAAGTACAAGATGTATACCGTCTGCAAGGGGTAAAAATCAATGATAAGCACTTCGAAGTAATTGTACGTCAGATGATGCGTAAGGTAGAGGTGATCGATCCGGGTGATACTCGTTTCCTTGAACAACAAGTTATTGACAAATATGAAGTAATGGAAGAGAATGACAGAATCTGGGGTAAAAAAGTAATACTTGACGCCGGAGATTCTACAACATTCGAACCAGGGCAGATTGTTACTGCACGTAAACTAAGAGACGAAAACTCAATGCTTAAGCGTAGAGACCTTCGTTTGGTAGAAGTACGAGATGCAATTCCTGCTACTGCGAACCAGATACTTCAGGGTATTACACGTGCAGCCCTTCAAACTCAAAGCTTTATGTCTGCTGCTTCATTCCAGGAAACAACAAAAGTACTGAATGATGCTGCTATCAATGCGAAAGTGGACAGGTTAGAAGGTTTGAAAGAAAATGTAATTTGCGGACACTTAATTCCTGCAGGTACAGGTCAGCGTGAATTTGAAAAGCTTGTTGTTGGTACAAAAGAAGATTTCGATAGAATTGCTGCAACGAGAAAGACTGTCGTAGACTTTGACGCCGTAGAATAATTAATTTATTCTTTTATTATAATTAAGAAAGAGGAGCAATATAATATTGCTCCTCTTTTATATTTCCATAAAATTCTACTTCTTTCTTAGTAAGCTATTTTAAATCCTAAACCCTGTAGTCTAATCACTTCTTCTACGGATGCATTTTTAATCGAATAGGCAAAGTATTCCCTTCGCAGAGGATAGTTGTTCCGCAATTGCTTAAAAGCATCGGGAGAAGCCTTTAAATTCACAAAATCATTTATCGGATCATATGTTTTCAATATAGCAGAATAAATCCTATTATCGGAATTATCAAATTTATCCAAGTCAATAACCGAATCCTCTGGAGTAGGCTCTCGAACTAAAGATATAGGCTCTCTATTCAATCCATAGAAATCTGCAATAGAATCCAACGATATGCGTGTAGCGTTTGCTTTTCCATCAGCAGAGTAGCCGGCAATATGCGGAGTTGCAATATCTACCATATCCATATATTCCAAATCAATCTGTGGCTCATTCTCCCAACAGTCAATAACAGCTCCGGAAATCTTGTTCTCTCTTATTGCCTTCTTTATAGCTGATGTTTCAATAATACCTCCTCGCGCTGAATTAATAATAATAGGATTTTTCTTTAATGAGGAAAAAAAAGAATCGTTTGCTAAATGATAAGTCTTGTATATTCCTTCCTTTGTCAGTGGAGTGTGAAATGTTATAATATCAGCTTCAGCCATTATTGTTTCAAGAGCTACAAAATCTTCCCCGTCTCCGACTTCCTGTCTTGGCGGATCGTTAAGTAAGACCCTTAAACCTAAGATTTCACAAGCCTTTGCGACTTTCTTGCCGACATTACCAACGCCTACAATACCAATTGTTTTTTCCTTCAAGTCAAACCCTTTATTTCTGGATATAGTAATGAGCGAGGATATAATATATTGCATTACTGAGCCTGAATTACAACCCGGAGCATTTTTCCATGTTATCCCATTCGCTTCACAATATATAGTATCAATATGGTCGTATCCGATAGTTGCCGAGCAAATAAGCTTTACGTTTGTATCTTTTAAAAGATGCTCATCAAATCGGGTTACTGTCCGTACGATTAGTGTATCTGCATCTTTTATAGTCTGATGAGTAAATGCAGCGCCATCGAGATAGGTTACTTCCCCAAAATATTCGGCTATACCCTTTAAATATGGAATATTTCTATCAGCTATTATTTTCATTCGTTAGTGTATGAAAGATTTCCTCTATAGAATCAATTTCATTTACTTTTTTATCAGCTATCAGATTTCCTTTATCAAGTAATACAAAACGTGAGCAAATTTCTCTTACATCCTGTAAAACATGTGTAGAAAACAGTATGATTTTTCCTATAGATAATTCAATTAATAATTTATTCAGATTTTCACGCTGATTAGGGTCCAAACCTGATGTTGCTTCATCCAGAATAAGGAATAAAGGATCATAGACTAATGCTTGCGCAATTCCTACCCGTTGTCTATTGCCCTTCGACAAATCTCTTATCTTTTTCTTATACTCTTTTTGTAAGCCGGTTTGTTCTATTACCTCACCAACACGCATTTTATCTGCGTTATATATCCCTCTAACGTATTCTAGATATTCTTTTACATACATATCTTCATACAAGGGATTATCTTCCGAAAGGTATCCAATTTGTTTCTTCATACTTAAAGAATTGGTATGAAAATCTTGACCAAAGAAGGTTATTGATCCCATATCGGGAAGTATAATTCCAGATAAAATTTTCATCAAAGTAGATTTTCCGGCGCCATTTACACCTAAAAGAGCAACTATCTCTCCCTTTTGAAGGGAAAAGCTAATATCAGATAATGCAACCTGATGCTCATAACTTTTTGATATATTTTCTATCTGTATCAAATCTATAGCTTTATTATCGAATATATAAAAATAACAAATCTCTCTGAAATATTCAGAGAGATTTGCCCGAATCTACATATTTATGATTCTTATTCTGCAATTGGTGTATAAGCCCTTGATTGTAGCTCTTTATCCATTGTATAAATACCGAATCCATTGTCTTTAATCATTTTCAATGCATCGATATAACCTTGAGCTGTAGCTTCTTCTTCTACCTGTTCGTCGACAAACCATCTCAACATACTTTCTGTTGCATAATCTTTCTCTTCTTTTGCCAATGATACAAGGTCGTTAATAAGACCTGTAACAACTTGCTCATGCTTCAACGTTTCTTCAAAAGCATCTAACGGAGATTTCCATGATTGAGCCACTTTCGCAATCGGTTTCAACTCTACCTTACCTCCTCTTTCGATTACATAATTAAAGAACTTCAATGCATGATCTTGTTCTTCTTTGAACTGAATCTCAAACCAGTTGGCAAAGCCCGGTTTACCATCTGCGGCAAAATGAGCAGCCATAGACAAATAAAGATATGCAGACCAGAATTCTGCATTAATTTGCGCATTTAGCGCAGCTTCTAATTTTTTACTTAACATAATGATGATATTTTGATGATAGCTAAAATTCTGAACAAATTAAAACACGATATTGTTTTAAAAAGTATTGTAATGCAATATTACAAATAAGTTGGCAGCTTATCAAAAAATATAGATATTTGTTAATATCTTATTGATAATAACTATGCGTGACAGATGCAACATCATATAAAAGTATAAAACTCCTCCACAAATACATATATTTGTAAACATTTTATAAGATAATAAAGAACACATAAGATACATGAAGAAATATTGGCATATACTCAAGAATTATTCATCGAGTCTCATTATTTGCCCCTTTCTTGTCCTCATTACAGTAATGAGTGAAACATTACAACCACTCTATATGGCCGACATTATCGACAATGGGGTACTCCCTAAAGATTTGTCCGTGATAACTCATGTCGGTATAAAAATGATTATTGTATCTCTGATAGGTCTCGTTTTCAGTATTATCAATGTATTTGTATCATCACGTACTTCCATCGGATTTGGGACAGACCTCCGTTCTTCTCTCTTTAAAAAGATACAACAACTTTCCTTTTCCGAAATAGATCGCTTCAATTCAGCATCTCTTATTACTCGACTTACAAACGATATTTCACGAATACAGCTGGTTATACTGATGGGAATGCGGTTGATGTTACGCTCGCCTCTCATGCTTATAATGGCCATTGTGTTTGTTATTAAAATAAATATGGATTTGGCCATCATCCTCATCGGAGCTATACCTATTCTTGGGATAAGTGTATTTCTGATACTACGCAAAGGCTTCCCCCTTTTTATGAAGGTACAACAGAAAGTTGACAAATTGAATGGTGTCGTTAGGGAAAACCTCATCAACATCAGGGTAGTAAAATCCTTCGTTAGAGAAGATTTCGAAGCACGAAAATTCAGTAAGAGTAGTGAAGATTTACGCGATATGGTTATCAGGGCTTCCAATATTGTTGTAGCCATATTTCCTGTGATGCAACTTATAATGAACCTATCGGTTATAGTTATCTTATGGGTAGGAGGAGGTAAAGTAATCTCCGGCGAACTGAAAGTGGGAGAGTTGATTTCGTTTGTAAATTATCTGGTTCAGATATTAATGGCACTAATGCTGCTATCTATGGTAATTATGAATATTGCAAGAGCGTCTGCATCCTCCGAACGAATATTAGAGGTATTGAACACAGAGCCTTCTTTAGCAAACACTCCAGAATCACTAAAAAAGAGCTTAAAGATAAATAAAGGGGCAGTCACTTTCCACAACGTATACTTTCGCTATAGTGGAGGAGAAAATGATGTATTGAAAGATATAAATTTCCATATTCACCAAGGGGAAACGATTGCTGTAGTGGGAGCTACCGGTGCTGCAAAAAGCTCTATGCTGCAACTAATCCCCAGATTATATGATACAACAAAAGGCGAAGTTCTTATTGATGGAGTAAATGTAAAAGACTATAACTTGGACGAACTCCATAGTGAAATAGGAATGGTATTACAGAAAAACGAATTATTTACAGGGACTATAATAGATAATCTTCGATGGGGCAAGTCGGATGCAACAATAGAAGAGATAGAAGAAGCGGCGAAGGCAGCTCAAGCTCATGAATTCATCATGTCTTTCAGCGATGGTTACAATACATTACTTGGCCGAGGAGGTGTTAATCTGTCCGGCGGGCAGAAACAACGTATTTGTATAGCTCGCGCTTTACTAAGAAAGCCCAAAATACTTATACTTGATGATAGTACAAGTGCAGTTGATTCAGATACTGAACAAAAGATTCGACAGAACTTAAATAAATTACTTCACGATACTACCGTTTTCATAATAACTCAGCGAATCAATACAATGCAATCGGCAGACAGGGTTATCGTACTCGAAGATGGGGAAATTGATGCTATAGGTAGGCCACTAGAGTTGATTGAACAATCAAAAGTGTATCAGGAAATTTACAATTCACAACAAATCGCATTCTAAGATATGGCGCATGGAGATCATTACAAGCATAGCGGTAAACCGCAGCAAGGAAAGAAAACTTTCCTTCGCCTAATGTCATATCTGGCCTGCGATAAGAAGCTGCTGAGTATAATCGGAATACTAATTATCATCAGCATAATATCCAGCCTTATAGGCTCGTACATGCTACGACCGATAATCAATGATTATATCTTACCAGGGGATTATGAGGGATTAATGAAAATACTTGTCATATTGGCTGGTATCTATATTGCAGGAGTAATTGCTACATATATACAATATCGTTTACTAAATAGGATTGGGCAAAACACCGTAACACGAATGCGAACTGACTTATTTGAGAAGATGGAGAAGCTTCCTATCAAGCATTTCGACACACATCAGCATGGTGATCTGATGAGCCGATACACAAATGATATCGACCAGATAAGTAATGCCTTAACTGACAGTCTTTCCGATATGCTGTCCAGTGCATTGATGCTTATCGGAATCTTCACATTGATGATATATATTAGTCCTATACTGACTTTAGTTACTTTGATAACTGTACCGATTATGTTCTTAAGTGCTAAAGGAATCGTAAAGCGTAGCCGGAAGTATTTCAAAGCACAACAAGAAACACTTGGTGAAGTAAATGGATATATAGAAGAGATGATCAGTGGTCAGAAAGTGATCAAAGTTTTTGGACATGAGAAAAAAGTTGTCGCCGAATTTGAGGTTTTTAACCAGAATCTAAAAAGTAAATCGGAGAAAGCTCAGTTCTATTCGGGTATGATGATGCCAGTAATGCAAAACCTGAATACTTTGAACTATGTTATCATAACCATTGTGGGTGCTTTGCTTGCCATATTCAGAGGCTTCGACGTAGGAGGCCTCGCAGCCTTCCTTCAATATTCACGACAATTTGGTCGTCCGATCAATGAACTAGCCAGCCTTTACAATAGTATACAAGCGGCGATTGCAGGAGCAGAACGCATATTTCAGGTAATAGATGAAAAACCTGAACAGGAGGATGATAACAATGCGGTTGCTCTCAACGATATTAAAGGAGACCTCGTAATGGATAATGTTTATTTTGGTTATAAACCTGAAAAACTTATTCTGAAGGGAATATCCCTTCATGCCACACCTGGTACAAAAATCGCATTAGTAGGTGAAACCGGGGCGGGTAAGACTACTATTTTAAATATGCTCCCCCGATTCTTTGATATACAATCAGGAGAAATTACAATAGACGGCACTTCTATACAGCAAATTAGAAGGAAGGATTTACGTAAGTCAATGGCTATCGTATTACAAGACACCCATCTATTTACGGGCACTGTACGTGAAAACATCAGATTTGGACGATTGGAAGCAACGGATGAAGAAGTAGTACAGGCCGCGAAACTTACTGCCGCTCATTCATTCATAAAACGTCTACCTCATGGATATGACACCCTATTGGAGAATGATGGGGCAAACCTAAGTCAAGGACAGCGTCAGCTTCTCAACATAGCACGAGCCGCCATTGCTGACCCTCCGATTCTACTCTTGGACGAAGCTACAAGTAATATAGACACCAGAAGTGAGCTACTTATACAAAAGGGATTGGATCAGCTTATGCAAGGACGTACAAGCCTTATTATAGCACACAGATTATCTACAGTACGCAATGCAGATAAAATACTGGTACTAGATCATGGACAGATTATAGAACAAGGAAGCCACAGAGAATTATTAATGTTGAAAGGCAAATACTATTCATTATATCAAGAACAATTTGAGGAGTTTTAAATAAAAATATAAACTTTGCTCTATAGATAATTGTAATTATAGAAAATAACGATTTGTGATTTTAATAGTCAAATCATTTATTAAAGATGAAATACCGGCTTATTGTCAATTATGTGTTCCCTCAATATGAACATCTGATTTGATAATAGTAGCTAATAGCCTCGCTCAAAACATTTAACAGGATAATAAATATCCATATCAAATAATCTTGTACTTTTGATGCAATTTTTCAAGATATAAAAACATGAAGGAAAATAAGAAAGTTCCGTTTAGTACATTAGGTGTTGTTCTAGCCATTGGAATCGTATTTGGAGATATTGGAACATCGCCTTTATATGTAATGAGAGCAATACTAAACTCGCTCCCGGACGGACAACTTTCACGCCCCGACTATATACTAGGAGCCGTATCCTGTGTGATATGGACCTTGACAATACAAACCACATTGAAATATGTCATCATTACCTTACGTGCTGATAATAAGGGAGAGGGTGGAATTCTTTCTTTATACGCCCTTATCCGTCAAAAATACCGTTGGGCATACATCCTGGCCGGGCTTGGAGCCGCGACATTACTTGCCGACGGAATAATTACTCCTGCGATGACCGTCATGTCGGCTGTGGAAGGATTGAATGTTATTGCCCCCCATATACCTGTAATTCCGGTTACCATAGCCATCGTATTAATATTATTCCTCGTTCAGCCTCTTGGCACAGGTTCTCTCGGAAAATATTTTGGACCATTAATGATAACATGGTTTACTATGATGGCAATTGTAGGGATCAATCAGATAATTACCGATGTCAGTGTATTCAAGGCATTCAACCCACTATATGCAATCAACTTTCTTATAAAGGTTCCACAAACAATGGTAATACTCGGTGCTATCTTCCTTTGTACAACAGGAGCCGAAGCCCTTTATTCCGACTTAGGGCACTGTGGGCTAAAGAATATTCGTACATCATGGATATATGTAAAACTAGCATTGATACTAAATTATCTGGGACAAGCAGCATGGATTATAAACAGCCCTTACATAACTCATGACGTAAATCCTTTCTTTGCCATGATGCCCGAATGGTTTGGGCTAATTGGAGTGATAATGGCTACAATAGCCGCTATTATTGCCAGTCAGGCGTTGATTAGCGGATCATTTACGGTTATCAGCGAAGCTATTTCTCTAAATATATGGCCAAACGTAAAAATACAATATCCATCTAATATCAAAGGGCAGCTATATATACCCTCAATAAACCATATGATGATGGTCTTATGTATTATCATCATCCTTTTTATGCAATCCTCGATGAAGTTGGAAGCCGCTTATGGACTTGCCATTACATTGAGTATGTTGATGACCAGTATCTTGTTATTCCTTTACTTTATGAAGAATAACAAACCATTGTGGTTCAGTATTCCGTTAACCCTATTCTTTGTGGTCATAGAGTTTAGTTTCTTCCTTGCCAATATGCAAAAATTCGCACATGGAGGTTTTGTGCCTATTATTATTGCCGGTATATTATTACTTCTAATGTATTCTTGGTATAATGGACGCCGCATCAAACGTCATTATACTGTTTACGATCAGGTAGATGAAAAATATATTAATCAGATCATCAGAATCAGCCAGGATGAATCAATACCTAAAGCGGCCACACATCTTGTTTACATCGTAAAGGCCAATAATAAGAATTTCCTGGAAAGTAAGATTGCTTATTCTCTATTTAGAAGAACTCCAAAACGTGCTGACACCTATTGGTTTGTACGTATAAAAAGAACAGACGAACCTTATGAGTTCAGCTATGAGACCACCGTATATGCTCCCAGAAAGATATTTAGAATCAATATTAGAGCCGGATTTAAACTCGGCATCCATACGGATAAATACGTAACCCTTATAGCCAACGAATTGGAACGTCATGGACTTGTCGATCTTAAATCACGTTATCCATCAATGAAAGATGCTATTGATAAACGTGGCGACTTTACCTATATGGTAGTAGACCGTATCTTCCGTAACGTACATATGAATCCATCACGTCAAATCATATTCGGCTGTTATAATATTATTAAGAAGCTAACAACATCCGACACTCAGATGTATGATATAGATCCATCTCTGGCAGTAGTAGAAACAATCCCTTTAAGGCAACTGGATCACACAGAAGAACAATTAAAGGAATTACTTAAGCAATCGGGTGGAGAATCAGAGGCGTAATCCGTCCAAAAGTTTTACATATAGCTCTATTGCTTCCCGTATCTCGCTGAGCAAAATATATTCATCGGCAGTATGCGAACGGGCTGAATCGCCCGGGCCCATCTTTAATGTGGGAAAAGGCATAAATGTTTGATCGGAGAGCGTAGGAGAGCCATAGGTTTCTTTTCCTATCATAATGGCCCGTTGCACAAAAGGGTTCTCGATAGCTATACGAGAAGAATTAAGTCGAAAAGAACGAGGTCTAACTTCGCAAGAAGTGTGTTTATCTATTATCTCGAAAAGTTCCTCATTACTGTATAGTTCATTGCTACGCACATCAACTACAAAATCACATTTATCAGGTACTACATTGTGTTGTGTACCTGCATTTATCATACTCACCGTCATTTTTACAGGACCGAGCAAATCGCTCACTTTCGGAAATTGATAAGTTCTGAACCAATCTATATCCTGCATTGCTTTATATATCGCATTCTCACCTTCATTGCGAGCTGCATGTCCAGCTTTGCCATAGGAAGTGCAATCGAGTACAAGTAAACCTTTTTCTGCAATAGCAGGGTTCATTTGTGTGGGCTCGCCAACAATACCAAATTCAATTTTAGGAAGAAGAGGTACAATCGCCTCTGCCCCATCTTTCCCTGAAACTTCCTCTTCACACGAAGCCAAAAATATCAGATTATAATCCTGTTTTTTACTTGTAAGTATAAAGAATGTATGCAACAGACAGACAAAACTTGCACCGGCATCATTACTTCCTAGTCCGTACAATACCTCACCTTCTATTTCAGGCATAAAGGGATCTTTTGTCCAACCTGAAACAGGGCGTACGGTATCCATATGCGAATTTAGTAGTATAGTCGGTTTGGATTCCTCAAAGTCTTTGTTTCGAACCCATAGGTTATTTCCTTTTCGTTCGGGCTCAAAACCCATTTTTCGCATACAAGCCGCCACAACTTCTACAACATTGTGTTCCTCCCTGCTAAAAGAGGGAGTTTTGATCATTTCTTTCAGTAGATCTACAGCGTTGTAATACAAGGCATCTATATCTAGTTCCATAATTCTTTATTTCATTTTTAACTAAAAGGTGACAAAGGTTACACTTTTCAAATCTTTTCATCTATTTTCTAAAACTATATTTAGCTATAATCCATTCTCTATTTATAGATAAACTTCTATCAAATAGATGAATCAGCAATCAACTCCCCAATCTTCAAATCTAAAGGCGTAGTTATCTTTATATTCGTCACCTCCCCTTTTACCAGATGGATATTTATACCCATTGCCTCAACAACAGAAGCATCGTCGGTAAAAGTTTCTTTAAATTCTGTTTCATACGCCTTTTTTAACAGAGATACATCGAACACTTGCGGTGTTTGTACTAAACGAATTTTCGAACGATCTACAATACGGCTGTGCTTACCGTCTAATATCTCACGAAGGCTATCGGTAGAATCAACGACAGGAATAACCGCTTGGTATTTTTCTACTGCATCGAAGCATCTTCCAATCATTTCCATCGAACCAAAAGGCCTTACACCATCCTGTACCCCAACAATGCCTTCATTAACCATGGCTAAACCATTCTTTACCGAGTGAAAACGAGTATCGCCTCCCATGGCAATAGTATGCACGATTTCGAAATGATAATTGGCACAAAGCTCTTTCCAATATACTTGATGAGAAAGAGGTAATACCAGAATAATATTTATATCATTATCGAAATGGTAAAAATTCTCGATAGTACGCATCAATACAGGTTTACCGCCAACAGGTATAAATTGTTTCGGCAAATCGCTACCCATACGTAATCCTTTGCCGCCAGCGACTATAATGACATTTCTTCGGCTCATTCTATTTTATCAAGTATCTTTTGTATTTCTACATTTGTTTTCTGCAACTTATCTTTGCAAAACTTAATGAGAGTTGCTGCTTTCTTCACTTCTTCGAGAAGTATATCCACGTCAAGATCGTCATTCTCGATGCGATACATAATATCCTGTAATTCCTGCATCGCATCGCCATATGTTTGTTCCTTTTTTGCCATAAATCAAAATAGTTTACTAATTAACAATACTATAATTCCTAAAAAGGCAGCGATAAAAAAGCCAATCTTTACTTTTTCTACAATTGTATATTCTTTGGTCAAAACGACATTTACCTCATTATTATGATCGATATAATAACCTTTACGTCCCCCTCTGCGGACAAATGCCAGGCCATCAGAAAATGAATTAGCAATATTATATTGGAAAGGAATAGCCAAATTGTTATTCCTATCTATAAATCCCCATTTACCGGCTTTTTTAACAGCTGCAAGACCTTCACTAAAATCTTCGATGGCATCATATTCGAATGGAATAACTACCTCTCCTCCTTTATTAATACATCCGTATTTTCCATTCAGCAAAACCGTAACCAATCCTTCGGAGAAATCAGAGATATCTTCATAAATAAAAGGAATAACTTCATTCCCATTTTTATCTATTGCTCCGTACTTATCTCCTTTACCCAGTGTAATCCTACCATCTACACATCTACTTAAATCTAGTTTTCCATATATTAAGGGTACGACAATATTGCCTTTCATATCAATACATCCACTATACCCATCTTTACAAACAATTGCAACCCCGTCATTAAACTCCAGTATGCTATCGTATATACAAGGGATCACTTTATTGCCTGATTTATCTATAAATCCACCTCCTTCTTTTGTATAAACGCCACAGAGTCCTTCCGTAAACCAGTTTACTTCGTCGTATTCACATGGTATTACTTCATTGCCCATTTGATCAATGAATCCCCATTTGCCTTCAACATCCATCACAGCTGCAAGACCTTCGCAAAACATATCAACTTCTTCGTACTTCAGAGAAATAACTTCTTGACCCAATTTATTGATAAATGCTTTTTTATCTCCTTTAATTACATAAGCCAAGCCTTCACTGAAAGAATATCCGGTAGTATAAGAACACGGAATAATAAGCTCTCCACTTTTATTGGCGTAACCCATACCCGATTGTCGCGCTATTTGAACCATTCCGTCATTAAAATTAAACGGAAATAAAAATGGTAATGGTTTTTTATTTGTTATGCTCATCTTATTTTACTATCGAATCTATTTGACCATCTGAAAAGCAAGTAGTTATCTCATCTCCGCTTTTCAATACTTCACTTTGCTTTATTACCTTGCCTGCTTTCATAGTCAAGGTATATCCTTTCTTTAAAATATTCTCGGGAGAAGATAATTGTATATGTTTTTCCAATATTTGCAACTTGTTTGATTCATCTTTAAGTAATCTTTGTGTATTACGATTCAGAGACTCTTCTATTTGGAGGAAACGCTCTTCGTTCATTTTCAGCATTTGTTGCGATTTCTTACTAAGAACCTCTTCCAATAAATCAAATTTATTCATATTCTCGCGTTGTATACGCTGCATTCCTCTTATCAAAACAACTTTGGATGAAGATAGTATTGTTTGCTGTTCTCTATACCAACCTTTCAACACAAAAGAATTTTTAGTCTCAAAAACATTTAACTTTACATTTTCTTCCTGCAAACGTTGTACAACAGAAGAAACTATATCTTGTGATATTTCTGCTAATTCCAATGCGGTTTCGGCCAGATTATTAATTAAAAATTCGGCAACTGCCGTTGGAGTTTTAGCTCTAGTGTGCGCCACAATATCCAGAACCGTTTCGTCCCGTTCATGCCCTATTCCTGTAATAATAGGCAAGGAAAACTGCGCACAACTGGCTGCAAGCAAATAGGAATCGAAACAACTCAAATCGGAGGTTGCTCCACCACCCCGTATAATAACTACCACATCGAAACAATCCTGATATTCATATATACGCTCCAATGCTGAAATTACAGAATCTTCGGCTCTGTCGCCCTGCATAATAGCAGGAAATAATTTGGTATAGAATACAAACCCAAAGGCGTTTTTATGCAGTTGATCTAAAAAGTCTTCATATCCTGCTGCTGTTGGAGAAGAAATAATAGCAATTCTATTAGTAGGCAAAGGCAATTCCAATTCTTTATTCAGATAAAGGACTCCATCTTCTTCCAATTGTTTCAATATAGCGGCTCTGTTTAATGCCTGATCGCCGAGTGTATAGCTCGGATCTATATCGTAGACTGTCAGACTCAGACCATAAAGCTCATGAAAATCGACGCTCACTTGCACTAAGACTTTAAGTCCTGAAGAAAAACTCTGTTTTGTAGCGTTTTCAAAATAAGACCTAAGTAAATAGAAAGTATTTGCCCATATCATTCCTCTAACTTTTGCAACCAATGTTCTTCCGGATTGGTCTTTTTCGATAAATTCAAGATAGCAATGGCCGTTCTGATTAACACGCACATCGCTCATCTCTGCTCTTATCCAAAGCCGTTCGGGAATACTATCGCTTAGAACACCTTTTATAAGGCTATTCAGTTCATAGAGGGATATGGCTGAATTGTTCATTTTTTTCTTTTAGAGTCTTTGCTTTGTTGTATATTCTTCAATTCTTCTTTCTTAGCTACAAGAGCCTGTCCTAACTCCAAGGCTATTTTCATATCAGGAATACCATAGCCATAGTCGCGGTCAGGGGTTTCATAATTATCTGAAGCTTGTTTTATAATAGTAAGAATCTCAATATTGGTTAGACTCGGCAACGCCTGCCAAAGACAGGCAGCCATTCCACTCATGATTGGAGAGGAGAATGAAGTACCCGATTTACGAGTAACCAATCCTTTATCATCAACTACTATCGATCCTGCTCCTAAAGCCATAACATCCGGTTTAATACGAAGGTCCGCCGTTAAGCCTCTCGAACTGAATGGAGCGATGGTGGAATCTCTTTTTATGGCACCGACAGTCAGCACATTAAAAGCATCGGATGGCGGAGTTATCTTTTCCCATTCCGAATCACCTGAATTTCCCCCACTGACAATGATGAGCATCCCTTTTTGAGTAGCTCTCTCTGCCGCACGAGTTATATATGATGTTTTCCCATCAATGTCCTTATGCGTATAACTTTTAGCGGGGCTATCGAAATTATTATATCCCAAAGACGTATTTACAACTGCAACTCCTACACTATCCGCATATTCAACAGCAGTTGCCCAATAGTCTTCTTCTATAGGAAATTCACTGCGAGCGTCTTCAGAACCCAATAACCAAAATGCTGCTTGAGGTGCTGTACCTACAAACTGCATTGGTTTGTTAGTACCTATGCAAGACAATACATTCAATCCATGCTGGTTTGCGTTATTAAACAAATCTTCATTTTCATATACAAACCCTTTAGAACCAAGTATCGTCAAATTATCGAGCATCTCTATTTGAGGCAAATGGTTAAATCCGGCATCTATAACAGCAATATCTATTCCTTTACCCTTGAATCCTGCGTCATGTAAATATTGTCCGTTATTGATTTTTATATTATCCACAGACTTGGAATAATAGTTTCCGAAAGAAATGGTCTCCAATGCAGGATATCTAATTATACTATCGTTTATCAACTCTCCTTTTGGCTTTCCTTTCCACACAAATAATGCATCAGATACAAATGGCAGTTCTTTTAGTTTTTCGATCATCATGCTATCGGTACAATGGACAGCAACTGTACCCAACCATTTACTCTTTGCAACAACGACTCCTCCCAAATCTTCTATGGCTTTCAAATAGTCGTCCGAAATAGGCAGATCTGTTTTATCTATTGGCAGATTTTGTTTCTGGCGGCGTTCTATGGCCTTAGAAGACAGAAATTCTGATGGCTTATCTATCGTATAGGCAGTTTGCCCTTTGTCTTTTAGTGTTAAGCGAAATTTGTAATTATAGCTCTGCGCAAATAAAGCAGAAACTATAAAAAGCAGAATGCATAGCAAAGGAATCTTCTTCATGTTTATTATATGTTTTATGCAAAAATAAAGATAATAGTTCTTAGTTGTTCGTTTTGTAATAATATAATTAGACCTGAACTCACTACCTGAATCAGGATTTTTAGATAAAGAGGAAAGATATAATTTAAATCTTCTGTATCAAAAATAAACATCAATTGTAAAAATAATTTACATAATAAAAAATGACAAAAACACATAGAACACTATGTATAAGCACCTTATAATTTATGGCATAGATTTGACATAATATATTCTATATGAATAATTACAAATTAAAAACATACAATTATGAAAACAACTATTTTAACTTCAGTATTCGCCGTATTAGTATCAATAATGAATCTTAATGCTAAAGAGACAAAAACTTATAGCAATGTTGGAAGTAATGAATCAGGTATAACAAAAGAATATATTACACTAGAGGGAAAGACCTTAGTTCCTCAAGAGAAAGTTTGCTACTTCTATGATAAAAAAGGAAAAATCCTTACGAGAACATTGAGTATATGGGACAAGGAAAAAGGTTGGATCAATTGTGGTATACATAAATACCAATATAATGAAGTAAATAAGTTAGCGAGTATGACTTATACAAAATGGAATAATAATAAAGAAAAGTGGTCTGAAAAGATGGACATGATTATCTATTTATATGGTGATAATAATGAGCTGCTATCTGTTAAGCAAATAAAGGAAGTAAATAATACTGATAACATAAACGATCTCATTACTCTAAAATAATCCGTCGTTAAAGTTTTAAAATAAATGGGGATGGCATGACTGCCATCCCCATTTATTTTATAAAAGTATATATTAATTTAATTGCTAAAACATTGGGCCACCACCTCTG
Source organism: Dysgonomonas sp. Marseille-P4677 (assembly GCF_016652235.1). Taxonomy (GTDB): domain Bacteria; phylum Bacteroidota; class Bacteroidia; order Bacteroidales; family Dysgonomonadaceae; genus Dysgonomonas. The sequence goes on along the minus strand of NZ_JAEPKU010000001.1, from coordinate 45,886 downwards.
CCGCCTCTTCCACCTCCAGGAGGACCATATCTGCGACCACCGTCATACTCCATATCACTACTCTTCGCTCCTCCTTTGAAAGATTGGAAGCGAATAGTAAGGCCTACTATAAAATAACTGCTGATCGTATTATAGGTGCTATAAGTTATATTGTTTGCGTTTGAGCTACGGGATATATTACTTTGATCCTGTAGTATATCGTATATCTTAAAGCGTAAAGTGGCAGGAAGATTAGTCGTACCCGCATCTTTTTTTATTTTTATGTTAAATTCTTTTGCTAGCGAAGCATTCCATATCCATGAGTTTTCCTGATAACCTCCTGAATAACCTGAATTAGATGAATAATTCAAGTCACTTTCAAGCACAAAATTATATGGTAAATACCATGAGAAATCACCGCCACCTCCATAATTATAAATTTCCTGATTTTTAAGTGATTCATTTAGATTTGAGGACAAAGAGTTTCTTGTATTTTCATAAGATATACTTCCTCTAATATTAAACTGAAATTTATCTGAATTGAATTTCAGACCTAACCCCTCATTTATGCCATAGGTATTAGCTGTGTTCTTTTGAGGATCACCGCCATTACGATCTGTAATAAAAGTATTATCCCTGCTATAATTAGCAAATGTACGAGTATTGATAGAAAAGCGTTTGTTCCTCAATGGAGTATTATACATAAACATTAGTCGACCTGTCATATTTCCATCAATGTTCTCATAAGTTGTATTTCGGCTATTGCCTTCTCCAATACGGGTAATAGAAGCAATCGCATTTGTGGTATATCTGATATCGGCAAAACTCATAATAGATGACGCTTTCTCTGCCATATATTTTTGATAACGGATATTCAACCTATGTTCAAAACTAGGTTTCAAATTCGGATTACCTCGTGTAGTATCTGTAGCACTCTGGGTAATAATACCATCATATAACTGATCCGTAGATGCCTGATCTGTTTGCCCGTTATACCTTATCCGAAGATTATGCCGCTTATCCCACAAATAATTCAATTCCACCCTTGGAGCAAAATTGATAAAATTTCGTGCTCTATCTTTATTTTCTTTCATATTAGGCTGTACAACGGATGTTTGCGAACGCGAAGGTTCTAATCCCACCCCTACTGTATAATTATATTTTTGGCGACGAGCCTGAAAGTTTAATGATATATTCTGATTTAAAAAGTCGTTCTTTGTAATACGAGTATAATCTTCTGCGATGACTGTATAGTCTTTAGAAGCATCTTGTTCATATGTTTTCTTATCTGTTTCAGAATGGGTGTTTCTTATATTATAAGCTAGTTCAAGAAAATTATTCCTCCCTATAGGCTCTAGATATGACAAACGTGTTCGCCAATTATAACTGTTGTTTTTCTGATTATAAATCTGATCCTGAATTTTTGGTTCTTCTGCCTTATTGTAATAATCAATTTCTGAGTAAGTTATACCGTCAGTGTCTCCATCAGATAATCCACCAGACAGTTCTACTGAAATAGATCTCCCCTTGCTATTTAGTTTCCTATTTATTAATAGATTTCCATCCAAGCCAAGAGTATTTCCTGCTGACGTTGATTTGGAATCAGATAAAAAATTATCACTTTCGTTCGACACACTTGTTCGCTCCGATTTTCCAAAAGAAAACTGATTATTCTTCGAATATGAGACATTTGGCCTAAATATGATATTAGTCAGGCTATCCGGTTGCCATTCGAATTTAAACCTTCCGTTCATATTTTTATTATTATTGTTTTGGAAGGAAGTTTTATTCTCAACCATATCACTACTTGTATATGTTATGTTGCTCATTGTTTCCACATCGTTATCAGTTCCTCTATACTGAACATCACCATCGTATTTAAATTTCTCTGAAGGTTCCATTGCAATATTCACGCCTCCCATTGCTGTTTCGGTAAGGCCTCGGTTTCTGCCCCAACCACGTCCTCCTCCGCCACCTCCGGCGTTGTTATTATTATTAAAATTTCCTAAAGCAGAAAGTCTGTTGTCATTTCTGGCAATATTTACGAAACCATTTCCTTCATAACGGTCTTTATTTCCATATCCTCCCGATACGGAGCCCATAACTCCTTCTTTCATCCCGGGCTTTACTACGAGGTTTATTACAGTTTGCTCTTCTCCGTCATCAAAGCCTGTAAGAAGAGCCATATCTGACTTTTGATCCAATACTTGTAACTTTTCAACCATTCTAGCAGGCAGGTTCTCCGATGCAGTTTTAGGATCTTTACTAAAAAAATCCTTGCCATCAACTAATATTTTAGAAATATCCTTTCCATTTACAGTTATTTTTCCTTCCGAATCTATCTCCGCTCCCGGCAGTCTCTTTATCAGATCTCCTAAAACTGCGCTTTCCTGCACTTTGTAAGCAGATGCATTATATTCAGCGGTATCTCCTTTTATTATTATTTCGGGAGCTTTAGCTTCTACTGTCGCCTCTGCTAACATGATTCCGTCTTCTTTTAAATATATATTCCCTATAGAAGTTTTATCATGGGTATTCACATTTACAAATTGTTCCAGATAGCCTAGAAAAGAAATATGTAAAATGTATTTTCCGGGCTTTACTCCAACACTAAACTTCCCCGATTCATTCGTCACTGCACCTGTAATATAAGTGCTGTCTGTTTCGTTCAATATGCGAATACTTGCTAATTCGATGCCATCTTTTGTCGCATCATCAAATATTGCGCCTTTTATATTTACAGTCTGAGCTTGTGCACTTAATTGAAAGAAGATACACAAAAATAAAAGTAGGGGAATATACCTTTTCATTATTTCCTTATTAAAAACAGTTTTATTTACTTGATGAGATATGACTAAATATTTTACAAAAGGTTTAAACCCATTCGTCTTTTTTAATAAAAAAGAAATATTTATCGTTTTATTTATTCATAAAAGATAAAAAGCCCAAAGAGATACCTTTACAAAAAAGCGTTATCTTTGTACTTAATATTTTACTAAAAACAAATACGATAAGGGTACTCTACTCTCTTTACATATGGCAAAAAAAACAGTTCAGAAAAAGAAGGCGCAAAGCAAAGGCGCCCAATTCTTAGAATTTATAAAAAAAGAGCGCACTAAATTCCTACTAGGAGTTTGTCTGGCTTTTTTAGGAGCATATATACTCTTGGGGCAGATATCTTTTTTTGCAACGGGAGCAGCTGACCAAAGTAAGGTAGTAAACAGATTCTTTCTGGATCTGATAACACATAAACAGCAAATAAATAACTGGACCGGTGTAGCGGGGGCATTTATCGCAGAAAAGTTTATAAATCAATGGTTCGGCATCTTCTCAATGCTCATTCCTGTATATCTGATATTGATGGGCCTTAAGCTAATGCGAGTAATTCAAATATCAGCAATCCGGTCTTTTTTACTCATCGCTTTTGCTATGATATGGGGTTCCATAACATGCGCTTTTGCACTTTCACCTCTTTTTGGAGACAGTCATATTATATGGGGTGGCGCTCATGGGCAATATATAGAAAATACACTTGAGGCCGCTCTGGGCATACCGGGAGTAATCATGGTTATATTATTATTGTTAATCATATTCCTGATTATAACAAAGAAAGCCTCGATGGAATTTTTCCGAGGATTATTTAAAAACCCATTAAAAAGTAATCAGACTAATGATGTAGATTCCGAACTTGAAAACTTCTACGAAGAAGAAATTGAAGATGAGGAACCCATCAAAGAGAAGAAGAGCTGGTTTAGTTTCTTGAAAAAGAAGAAAGAAGAAGGTGCGGAAATAGAAGACCCTCTTTACGACTCAGACACCCTTCCGATAGAAAAAACAAATGAAACGAAACCGAAGAAGGCTCCTATAAGTGTAAAAATAGATCAGGACTTCGAAATTATCGTTCCTAAAGATGAAGAGTCTATTCAACCTATAAATAATACTCAGCCGCCTGTTAGTCCAAATAAGAATACATCAGTAGAAACAGTAGACGACCTATTGCCCGAAGGGCTGGAAGGGGAAGAATTGGAAGAATACGACCCTACAAAGGACCTCTCAAATTTTAGTTTTCCATCTACAGATTTATTGAAAATATATGACACTACAGGCAAAGGGGTGGACATGGAAGAACAAAATGCCAACAAGAGTAAGATTATTACAACTCTACAAAATTATGGCATTGAGATAACTTCTATAAAAGCAACAGTAGGACCTACAATCACCCTCTATGAAATAGTACCAAAAGCCGGAGTACGTATATCAAAAATTAGAAATCTGGAGGATGATATAGCTCTAAGTCTATCTGCTTTAGGAATTCGGATTATAGCGCCTATGCCGGGTAAAGGAACTATCGGGATAGAAGTACCAAACAAAGATCCGCAAATAGTATCTATGCAATCGGTTATCGCATCCCGTAAATTTCAAGAGTCTCATTACGATTTACCTGTAGCTCTTGGAAAAACGATTACGAATGAGATTTTCATGTTCGATCTTTGCAAGATGCCTCACTTACTTGTAGCAGGAGCTACAGGTCAAGGTAAATCGGTCGGACTCAACGCGATTATAACATCTCTACTCTACAAAAAGCATCCTGCAGAAATGAAAATGGTGCTTGTAGACCCTAAGATGGTTGAGTTTAACATCTATTCGAGAATAGAGAATCACTATTTGGCTAAATTACCTGATGCTGAAAAAGCAATTATAACTGATGTATCGAAGGTAACTCAAACACTCAACTCTCTTACCAAAGAGATGGACGACCGTTACGAACTATTAATGAATGCCGGAGTACGTAATATTAAAGAGTACAATGAGAAATTTAAGAAACGGAGATTAAACCCTCTGAAAGGGCATAAATTCCTGCCTTATATTGTCGTTGTCATCGACGAGTTTGGTGACCTGATCATGACAGCAGGAAAAGAGATAGAAATGCCTATTGCACGTATCGCTCAAAAAGCACGTGCTGTCGGTATGCATATGATTATTGCAACGCAACGTCCTACTACAAATATTATTACAGGTACTATTAAAGCTAACTTCCCTGCACGTATGGCGTTCCGTGTAACATCACAGATAGATTCACGCACAATACTCGATATGTCGGGTGCAAACCAATTGATTGGACGAGGGGATATGCTGTTCTCGCAAGGAAATGATCTGGTGCGTATACAATGTGCATTCGTCGATACACCGGAAGTGGAAGGAATAGCCCAATACATCGAGAAACAACAAAGCTACGGACATGCGTTCGATCTGCCTGAATTTGTTGGAGAAGGTAGTGACGATAAGATCGGAAATATTGACATGAACGATAGAGATCCTCTGTTTGATGAAGCTGCTCGTCTGATTGTAGTACATCAGCAAGGTTCAACATCGCTCATTCAGCGAAAATTCTCGATAGGGTATAATCGCGCAGGGCGTCTTATGGATCAACTTGAAGCTGCCGGTATTGTAGGACCTACACAAGGAAGCAAAGCCCGTGAAGTCCTGATCGCTGACGAATATAGTTTAGAACAAAGATTAAACTCGTTTCAATAAATGATTTCGTCAAATTTAAACCTTTAGATACTAGATACAGTCAAATAATAATTGAATACTGAATTAAGATTTATAATAACATATGAGAACTAAACTATTTACATTATTTATACTATTTGCATTTAATATAAATATATCGGCCCAAAATGCTCGAAATATATTAGATAGAGCTTCCGAAACCTACAATAACGCGGGTGCTGTTACAGCGAGTTTTACTCTCGATACGAAAGATCTGAAAGCAAAGGAAAAATACAGCTATGATGGCAAGGTGAGTATGAAGGGAAACAAGTTTAAAATTGAAATACCTGATGCTATAACATGGTTTGACGGAACCACTCAATGGGTTTACGTAAAAGATACAGAAGAAGTCAATATAAGTAACCCGACAGGTGAAGAGCTACAAGCTATAAGCCCATCCGTACTTTTCAGTATATACAAAAAAGGGTTTAACCTCTCTTACAAAGGAGTGAAAAGAATAAATGGCAAAACAGTTGATGAAATCGAACTAACCCCTCAAAAAAAAGGAGGCGACTTTAGCAAAATAGTAGTTGAGATAGATCAGTCTAATAATTTATTCTCAAAGATATCAGTTACTGATAAATCAGGGCTTCTCAATGTACTGACAATAAGAAATTATCAGAAAGGGGTGGGAATTGCCGATAGTGTATTCCAGTTTAACAAAAACGAATATCCAAGAGCTGAAATAGTAGATCTTCGATAGACAATATGATAGATAGATTCTGTTTATCATTCTATAAAAATTAAGGAATAAATAAACTTTGAATCAATAAGTATTTTCGATATCTTTGCATTCAATATAAACAAAACATATAAACATAAAAACATGAACGAAAAAGTACGCTGCCTGATAATCGGTTCAGGTCCTGCAGGATATACTGCTGCTATTTACGCATCGCGAGCAAATCTATCACCTGTTTTGTATGAAGGAATACAACCGGGAGGTCAGCTAACAACGACTACAGAAGTCGAAAACTTCCCAGGTTATCCTGAAGGTGTTACCGGCCCTGAGTTAATGGAAGACTTAAAGAAACAAGCTACTCGTTTTGGCGCGGATATACGCAATGGAATCGCTACATCTGTAGATTTTAATTGTTATCCTAAGAAAGTAGTTATCGACGGAGAAAAAACAATAGAAGCCGATACCGTAATTATATCGACAGGAGCAAGTGCAAAATATCTGGGATTAGCAGATGAAGCAAAATATGCAGGAATGGGTGTGTCAGCATGTGCTACTTGCGACGGATTCTTCTATCGCAAAAAAACCGTTGCCGTAGTTGGTGGTGGAGACACAGCATGTGAGGAAGCAATATACCTATCCGGACTGGCAGAGAAAGTTTACCTTATTGTTCGTAAGCCTTACTTGAGAGCTTCTAAGGTTATGCAGGATAGAGCAATGCAAAACCCCAAAATAGAAGTATTGTTTGAATGTAATGCTGTGGGGCTCTTTGGCGAAAATGGTGTAGAAGGTGCACATATCGTAAAACATATGGGTGAAGCGAATGAAGAAAAGTTCGATATTAAGATAGACGGATTCTTCCTAGCAATCGGCCATAAACCAAACACAGACATATTTAAAGGGCAAATCAATCTTGACTCTGTTGGATACATAATCACAGAACCGGGAACGCCGAAAACCTGTGTAGAAGGTGTATTCGCAGCAGGCGATGTTGCCGATCCTCATTATCGCCAAGCTATTACGGCAGCTGGAACCGGTTGTCAGGCTGCTATAGAAGCTGAAAGATATCTGAGCGAAAAAGGACTATAAAAACTCCTATTAAAATAAAAATCAAAGCCTATAGACTTTTCTGTAGGCTTTTTTTATACTTTTGAGAATTATTATCTTCTATTAAAATGGGTTGGAAAGATTATTTCTATTTTCAAAAGCGAGACAAGACTGCAATTATACTCTTACTTATCCTCATTGTTTTAAGTTGCGGGATATATATTGTAACAAAACCAGATAATAAAGAGAAAGTAAAACTAAATACAGAAAGTAAACATAACTCCGATGTACAACCGGATGTACAAACCCAGAAGGATGAAATCAAAAATATCAAAGAACGAATTGAGCCAAAGCAATCCAGGTATCCTTATCAGGAAAAACTTAAGCCCGGAGAAACAATTGAACTAAATAGTGCGGATACTTCTAATCTGAAGAAAGTACCCGGAATAGGCATCGGTTTTGCTAATAAAATTGTAAAGTACCGAAGTTCTCTCGGAGGATATGTAGACATCGCCCAACTGAAAGAAGTCTGGGGCATGGATGATGATTTATACAACAAGATCACACCATATATCACTATCATTCCCAAAGCTAAAATGATAAAGATAAATTCCGCAGATTTTCAGGAATTAAATAAACATCCGTATATCAATTATAAACAAGCTCAGATAATAACAGATATACGCGAAAGAAAAGGCAAAATAGAATCCATTCAGCGACTCACACTTTTAGAGGAGTTTACAGAAAAAGACATAACTCAGCTTAAACCTTATCTCACCTTCGATTAGATATAATACTCGGCTAAGTCCACTAAGCCGGCTCGCATAGCGTACTTTATAGCCTCATGGACATTGTTTACCTCAAGCTTTCGAAATATATTCTTACGATGAGTAATTATAGTATGGAAACTAAGATTTCTCTTAGCTGCAATCTCCTTAGTTGTTCTTCCTAATGCCATTTCCTTGAGAATCTCTTTCTCAGTAGCAGTCAGTATATGATCTAAAGAATCTGTTACAGGCTTTTGTACTTGCAAAAGCTGATTTGTAACCCGCGCACAAATAAAACGCTCTCCACGAAATACATGAACCAATCCCATATTGATTTCGTCCAGCTCACAAGATTTCAGGACGACACTATAGGCTTCGCTACTAATAATCAACCGTCGCAGAAAGTCATAACTCAACTCGTCTGAAAACAGCATCCACCGTGATTCGGGAAAACGATAACCAATATTCAATAGTTCATCTACACTTCCAAAATCGGAAAGAGTATAATCGAGTATTACTACTGCGTTGGGACATGATGTTAAAGATTTGATCAGATCTATTTTTGTATCGGAAAAGATCAGAGAAGATGCTTTTTCGATTCCTTCTACAAGCGTTTGTATACCTACACGTGTAATATCTTGTTTATCTGCTATAATTACATCTTTCATCACAACTAACTAAATGATACATATAAACTCAAAGATAGTTATTTCTGATCGAAAAACTTCGAAAAGAATAGCATTTGATAATCGAGCGCATTATTCCAATATGTATGGGTATGAGCTCCCGGACGAATTATATAGTCATGAGGAATATTACGATACAGCATTTCCTTATGTAATTCTTCATTTACCTGATAAAAGAAATCATCTTTGCCACAATCGATAATTATCGATAATGTATTAGGTTCGATTTTATCCAATTGAGTAATCACAGTATATCGGTCCCATATCTCAGTATTTTCTTTATATCTTCCTAATCGCTTCTTCATGTCCCAATTGTTGGGAAACGGACGAATATCAACTCCCCCACTCATAGCCCCACAGGCTCCGAACACATCAGGATGGTTAATTCCAAGCCATAAGCCACCATGGCCACCCATACTAAAACCGGTTATCGCTCTGCCTCTCGGGGTAGCAACCGTATGATAATTCGTATCAATATACTTCACCAATTCGCTGCTAATATAAGTATCAAACTGAAATTTAGGATCGATAGGACTATCCCAATACCAACTATCTTGTCCATCAGGGCAGACTACAATCATCTGCCATTTCGAGGCATCCTGAGGTAACGCCTTTTTTGTAAATGTTGCCCATGTATCATACTTTCCACTATATCCATGTAATAAATAAAGTACAGGATATTGTTTGTCATTATTTGCTTTATCGTATCCGGAAGGCAAGATTATAACATTCTTGATATTCCGTCCCATTTTAGGACTGAATACTTCAATTGTATCTACTGTTTGAGCATTTATTGAACTCAAAAGAAACGCAAAACAGAGAAATAGGGCACTTAATTTTTTCATTGTTTTTCTAATGTTTTTAACTAAAAGGTGACAAAGGTTACACTTTTTATAGTAATAATTTAAAATAATCTCTAACCCGAAATAATTAAAGGTCAATATCATTATATATAGATAAAGATATTGTTATCAGTTTATTCATCTTTTTTTCCAAAAGATTTCTTTATCCACCCGGGAACAATTAAAGCACCAACGAGTAAATAATTATAATATGTAAGCAATCGCCAGAGCAAAATTACAACAGGCACAATTCCGGCCAAAGGAATAAACTCACTTAAATATTGCTTAAAAATAAACTCCGTAAATCCACTGCCTCCCGGTGTAGGGCTTACAACCATCACGACCCACATCACAAACTGACGGGCAAAAATCAAAAGATTATCGTGTACTTCAAAGAATGCCATGAATATAGCATTAACAACCAGATATCGAGAGCACCACGACAGTATGGTCGCTGTAATAAGAGGTATCCAATACGACTTTCTCTTACCGCGTATTTCACGCGAACTCACTATAATATCATCGCCTACTTTGACAGCGCTTTTATGCCAACGCCTAAGAAATGGCAAACGAAATATCTTTATAATCAACCAACGTATAGTTTGCGGTTTGAAGAATAAACCTATTATCAATAATGTACATAAAGCCATTTTAATAATGTAGGCTACGATAAAAAGGATGAGCACACCCGATCCCAAAGCGGTATCATTGGCAAATAATGTATGAAAAGGTAAACAAAAAAGCAGTATCGGAAATGTAACAATAAAAAACATTTCGTCTAAGAGTAAAGTAACAAACACCATCATTGTACTTCGCCCCACAGGAATACTTTCTTTAGCCAAGAATACTACAGCCATACTTGACCCTCCTACTACCGAAGGAGTTATAGCAGTACCAAATTCTGCCAGTAATGTGACTTTTATACATTGCTTCCACGACAATTGTTTTTCAGTAAGGTATCGGTAACGAATCGTAAAACCGGCATCTCGCCCCAACATAAAGCAAAAGGCAATAATGATCCAAAAAACAGTATGTCCTGTAATAGATATTTGCTTCAGATCGGATAAATTGAACTCCCGGCTAAACATATAAGCAATAACCCCTAACCCAATAAAAGTGGGTAGGAGAACTTTCCATATACTAAATCCTTGTATTTCTTTCCCCATCACTAAATCGCTGCAAACGTACAAAAATAAGAAAACATTTCGTCTTTTTCTTTTCTTTTGTACATTTACATAAAAGAATAAAACACATGATAGAGTTACCTATATATTCCGAAAGAATTACACTAAGGGCGATACAAGAAACTGATGCGCACGACATTTTTTCATATCGTTCTCTTCAGGAAGTCGCCAGATTTCAATATTGGGAACCTTTTAATATAGAAAAAGCAAAATCTTTTGCCATATCATGCAGTAGTCCTCAAACAAATAAATATGGAGAGTGGATTGGACTGGCAATAATCACCGAAGGCCAATTCATTGGAGATTGTTCTTTGAAGTTTGAAAAGCATTTTGCCGAAGTAGGATGCAATATTTCACCCAAATTTCAAGGTTTCGGATATGCAAAAGATACGCTAAATATTTTATTATCAATAGCTTTTGAAGATTCTTCTATTGATGAAGTGATAGCTATAACCGATTCTGAAAATCTAGCATCTATAAAGCTTTTAGAATCGTTGGGTATGACGAAAGTTTTAGATTTCAAGAATCAGATTATTTGCAAAGGGAGTAAATGCATCGAATATAAATATTCAATTGAAAGAACAGTGTGGAATAATACAAAAAATGGCTAAGAACTATTTTCAAATAGTAAAAGCTTTTGTATTTAAACTTATAGATAGATACAAAAAGAGCAAACTTAAATATCGAATAGGCATACCTATCTGTTTGGTGCTGCTTATATGGTATATATTATGCCTGCCATCCCCTCTGTTCCACGTACCTTATAGCACGGTTGTATCCGACAGGCATGAAGAGCTACTCGGAGCGCGCATAGCCGATGATCAGCAATGGCGCTTTCCCACATCCGATTCTATTCCTGAGAAATATAAAGTCTGCCTGATAGAATTTGAAGATCAATATTTTTATTATCATTGGGGTGTAAATCCTTTAGCAATAGTCCGCGCCATAAAACAAAATATAGCCGGAGGAAGAATTGTTAGTGGGGCCAGTACTATAACTATGCAAACAATTCGCCTGTCACGTAAAGAGAGCCGCACTTTTGGCGAAAAGTTTATAGAAATGATCCTTGCTACCCGTTTAGAATTTTCATACTCCAAAGATGAAATACTGAATCTTTATGCCTCGCATGCTCCTATGGGTGGAAATGTAGTTGGAATAGACGCAGCATCCTGGAGATACTTTGGGCATCAGGCTACAACATTATCATGGGCTGAAGCTGCAACACTGGCAGTATTGCCGAACTCTCCGAGTCTAATGCATTTTGGACGAAATAGAGACAAGTTGCTGAATAAAAGGAATAAGTTATTAGAACAATTGTATAACCGAGGGATATTAGATAAAATAGATTATGAACTGGCAATTGCCGAACCATTACCATATCAGCCACATACTCTTCCACAGATAGCCCCGCACCTTGTAACAAAGATCTATAAAGAAGAAGGCGGAAAACACATTACATCCACTATCGACCTGTCTCAACAGGGACGCATAGAAGCTATACTGGAACGATGGAATGCCGAATTTGCTCAAAATGGCATTAAGAATATAGCAGCAATAGTATTCGATGTACAAAGAAACGAGGTTGTCGCTTATTGTGGTAATGTAAACTTTGAGGATAAGTCTTCCGGTAATCAGGTGGATATCATTCAAGCTCCACGCAGCACAGGAAGTATTTTAAAGCCTTTTCTTTATTGTGCAATGATACAAGAAGGGCAACTCCTCCCCGACCAATTATTACCTGATGTACCCATTAATCTGAATGGATTTGCACCTAAAAACTTTAGCCTAAAATACGACGGTGCTGTACATGCCTCTGAGGCTTTGGCTCGCTCCTTAAACGTACCATATGTTGTTTCTCTTCGCAAATACAATGTGCCTAAATTTTACAACCTATTGAAAGGGGCCGGTATGACCACCTTAAACCGTTCTGCCTCTAATTATGGACTCTCACTTATTTTAGGAGGCGCTGAAGGCAAGTTATGGGATATCAGCTATATGTATTTACAAATGGCTCAACAATTGAACCTATACAACGATAAAGACAAATACGATGCGCTAGCACAGCCATCATATGTTCTAAATAAGGATAATAATAAACAAAGCAGTAAAAATCGCACCTCTTTATTCTCACCTGGAGCTATTTGGCTAACATTCGAGGCTCTGACAAATGTAAATCGACCTGAAGAAATAGACTGGCAATCAATACCATCTATGCAAAAAATAGCATGGAAAACAGGAACTAGCTTTGGCTTTCGAGACGGATGGGCGGTAGGTATTAATCCCAAATATGTAGTCGGAGTATGGGTTGGCAACTCTGACGGGGAAGGCCGTCCAGGCCTTACTGGCGCACGTACTGCAGGCATGGTTATGTTTGATGTATTCAATGCATTACCTCAAAGCCGTTGGTTTACTAAACCCGATGATGATCTAATAAAAACAGAGATATGTAACGAAAGCGGCTGTTTAAAAAGTATGAACTGCCCTGACTCTAGTATTGATACAGTATGGGTTAGTAAGAAAGGTATAAATGGAGCTGTATGCCCTTACCATAAGCTTGTACATCTTTCTGAGGATATGAAATATCAGGTATATGAAGATTGTGCCGGTAACAGAGGGATTATGCACACTTCATGGTTCATACTGCCTCCTTCTTGGGAATGGTACTATAAAGAACAACACCCAGAATATAAATCTTTGCCTCCTTATTCTCCCGAATGCAGCGAAGATTCTGAGATTAAGCTAATGGACTTCATCTATCCTTTTCCAAATGCTATCATCAGCCTTCCTAAACAATTGGATGGCAGTGCTGGGCAATTAATTTTTGAATTGGCTCATCGTTCTCCTAATAATCGTGTATTTTGGCATCTTGATGGGAAATATATTGGTGAAACGAAAGATTTTCATAAAAAAGAGTACAGACCGGAAAAAGGACAACACATTTTGACTGTTGTTGATCAAACAGGAATCAGCCTAACTACAAAATTTTCTATTAAGTAAAAAAAATATCATCTTAACACAATATTATTTTCAACTCATACACAACAACTTAATCCCTAAAATGTTTTTTTATTGTATTTATTTATCTTTTTTTAATTTAACGATGCAACGTTTTTCATTCTTTAGCATCTTATAAATAGAAAGTAAATAAATATAACATTTACTTACGAAATCAAGACTTCCCAACCTTTCACATTTTTTATAAAACTACCAAAGAATTGTTTTTGCATATCTTATGCAACAATTTAGAGTTCTTTAGAAGAACTAGCCCAAATAAAAAAAGTATCCTGATCAGGATACTTTTTTTATTTATACAGATTAGGATATTAATCCTTATTCTTCTGTCTTAGGTTTTTCCTCTGTAGCTGGAACTTCTGGAGTCACTTCATCTACTATCGGTGCAACTTCAACCTCTTCAGCTTTAGCTTTTTTAGCAGATTCTTTAACTGCTACAGGTTGATCAGCATTTTTCTTAGCTGCAGATGATCTACGAGTTCTACCTTTTGATGCTGCTGCTTTTTTCTCTTTCAGCATGTTCTCATTATAATCAACCAATTCTATGAAGCACATTGCTGCATTATCACCTAAACGGTTACCTGTTTTGATGATACGAGTATATCCTCCCGGGCGATCAGCTACCTTCTGCGAAATATTTTGGAATAATTCTGTCACAGCAGCTTTACTCTTATCGCTATTAATTTGAAGGTCTTGAAAAACCAAACGTCTTGAATGAGTAGTATCTTCTTTCGATTTGTTGATCATTGGCTCTACAACCTTACGCAAAGCCTTAGCCTTTGCTACAGTTGTAAAGATACGTTTATTAGGACTCATGAACAAAGAGATACACATATTAGCCAACATAGCATTTCTATGCGAACTCTTACGCCCTAAATGGTTAATTTTTTTATTATGTCTCATGTCGCTTATTAATCTTTATCTAATTTATATTTAGAAATGTCCAAACCGAAGGATAAGCTCAAGCTATCCAATAATTCATCAAGCTCAGTAAGAGATTTCTTTCCGAAGTTTCTGAATTTAAGAAGATCATTCTTATTGAATTGCACTAACTCACCTAATGTTTCTACTTCTGCCGACTTCAAACAGTTGAGAGCACGAACCGAAAGGTTCATATCAGCCAACTTAGTTTTCAGTAACTGACGCATATGTAGAATCTCTTCATCAAATTCTTCGTTACCATCTACTTCACTTTGTTCTAGAAGGATTTTCTCATCAGAGAACAACATGAAATGGTGTATAAGAATCTTAGCTGCTTCTTTCAAAGCATCTTTTGGGTGAATAGATCCATCGGTTGCTATTTCTATCACAAGTTTCTCATAGTCCGTTTTTTGTTCTACACGATAGTTTTCGATCGCATATTTTACATTACGGATTGGAGTATAAATAGAATCAATAGCTATAACATTAACATCGTCGGACAGATTGCGATTTTCATCAGCAGGCACATACCCACGGCCTTTGTTAATATTCAATTCGATTTGGAAGCTCGCGCTCTTGTCAAGGTGACAGATTTCCAGATCAGGGTTTAAAACTTCAAATCCTGACAGATGCTTGCCAATATCTCCAGCTTTGAATACATCGGCCCCTGAGACAGTAATACTTACTTTCTCATTTTCGATCTCTTCTACGATCTGCTTGAATCGAACTTGTTTTAAGTTCAGAATGATATTTGTAACATCTTCTATAACTCCCGGTACTGTGGCAAATTCATGCTCGACACCGTCGATTTTTATAGAAGTGATAGCAAAACCTTCAAGAGACGAAAGCAGAATACGGCGCAAAGCATTACCAACGGTAATACCATAGCCAGGTTCTAACGGACGAAATTCGAATTTACCGAAAAAATCATCCGCTTCTAACATCAATACTTTATCCGGTTTTTGAAATGCTAGTATAGCCATGAATTTAATTAATTTTTAGAATACAACTCTACGATCAACTGTTCTTTAATGTTCTCAGGAATATCTGCTCTTTCAGGAATATGTAAGTATTTTCCTGTCATAGTAGCCTGATCCCACTCGATCCAAGGGTATTTGCTATGATTAAATCCTGATAACGCTTCGCTAACAACTTCCAGAGATTTCGATTTTTCACGAACACCTACAAGCTGTCCTGGTTTCAGGGTATAAGATGGAATATTTACAACAGATCCATCTACTACAATATGACGGTGTGAAACTAACTGACGTGCAGCTGCTCTTGTAGGAGCTATTCCTAGACGGAAAACTACATTATCCAGTCTCGATTCCAACATTTGAAGCAACACCTCCCCTGTGATTCCACGAGAAGCAAGTGCTTTATCAAACATATTACGGAATTGTTTTTCTAAAACACCGTATGTGTATTTAGCTTTTTGTTTTTCACGTAATTGAATACCGTACTCCGACGATTTTTTCTTTCTTCCATTTCCGTGTTGTCCGGGAGGATAATTCTTTTTAGAAAGAACTTTGTCAGGTCCGAATATTGGCTCTCCGAATTTACGGGCGATTCTTGATTTTGGTCCAGTATATCTTGCCATTTTCTTTACTAATTAATAATTAATGAAAGCTGAAATTGTGCAGCCGCGATTACAGAGAGGGTCTACTTGCAATCAAAATCACAATTTAAGTTCCAAATTTAAAATTTTGATTAAACTCTTCTGTGTTTTGGAGGACGACATCCGTTGTGAGGAAGTGGAGTAACGTCAACAATTTCAGTCACTTCAATACCTGCTGCATGGATAGTACGGATTGCAGACTCACGTCCATTACCCGGTCCTTTTACAAAAACTTTTACTTTTCTCAATCCTAAGTCAAATGCAACTTTGGCGCAATCTGATGCTGCCATTTGAGCTGCATATGGGGTGTTCTTCTTTGAACTTCTAAAACCCATTTTCCCTGCTGAAGACCAACTGATAACTTGGCCGTCATTGTTTGTAAGCGAAATAATGATATTATTGAAAGAAGAATGTACATGAGCTTCTCCAATAGCATCAACTTTAACGTTTCTCTTTTTCGCTGCGACTGTTTTTTTTGCCATATCAAATTAATTATTTTGTAGCTTTTTTCTTGTTAGCAACAGTTTTCTTTCTACCCTTACGAGTACGAGCATTATTTTTAGTACCTTGACCTCTCAACGGTAATCCGATACGGTGACGGATACCTCTGTAGCAACCTATATCCATCAATCGCTTGATATTAAGTTGTACTTCAGAACGCAAGTCTCCTTCCACTTTAAACTGGGCAGCGATGATTTCACGCACTTTACCTGCCTGATCATCATTCCAGTCCTTTACCTTGATATCTTTATCTATTCCTGCTTCAGCAAGAATCTTATTAGCAGAACTACGTCCGATACCATAAATGTATGTCAAGGCAATCTCGCCTCTCTTATTTTGTGGTAAATCGACCCCAACTATTCTTATTGCCATATATTTTTTAGATTAATTTGCAAAATTAATAAATTATCCTTGACGTTGCTTGAACTTAGGATTTTTTTTGTTAATAACGTATAAGCGACCTTTTCTTCTGACAATTTTGCAATCAGCTGTACGCTTCTTTAATGATGCTCTAACTTTCATATGTTTGTTTTTTATTTGTATCTGAATGAAATCCGTCCTTTTGACAAATCATAAGGAGACATTTCCACACGTACCCTATCTCCGGGAAGAATTTTAATATAATGCATACGCATCTTACCTGAGATATGCGCAGTAATCTCGTGTCCATTCTCAAGTTCGACACGAAACATAGCATTTGATAGTGCTTCTACAATCACTCCGTCTTGTTCTATTGCTGCTTGTTTAGCCATATTATTTTTTAAAAGATTTAAATTGCGTTATTTCCTAAAACAGCTTCTATAAATTCAAATGTAGATAGAATATCTGCTTTACCCTGGCGAATAGCTACTGTGTGCTCAAAATGAGCTGAAGGTTTGCGGTCGCGGGTTCTAACTGTCCAGCCATCACTTTCGAAAACAACATTCTTGCTTCCCATATTGATCATTGGTTCTATGGCAATACACATTCCTTTTTTTAGCAAAGGACCTGTGCCTCGTTTCCCATAATTAGGAACTTCCGGAGCTTCGTGCATCTTACGCCCTATACCATGACCGACCAATTCACGAACAACTGAATAGCCTCGTTTTTCACAATAAGTTTGAACCGCATCGCTGATATCGCCTATGCGATTCCCTTCTACAGCTTTTTGTATCCCCTGATAAAGAGATTCTTTTGTTGTACGTAGTAAAGCTTTTACATCTTCGGCGACTTCTCCTACACAGAACGTATAGGCAGAATCACCACAAAATCCGTTTTTTTCTGTACCACAATCAACAGAAATAATATCACCATCTTTTAGAACATAGTCGGTTGGAAATCCATGTACGACCTGTTCATTTACTGAAGCGCAAATTGCACCTGGAAAATCTACTGTACCCGGAGCCCCTTTATATCCTAGGAAGGAAGGTATCGCTCCATGATCCATTATAAATTCCTTTGCAATTTTATCCAATTGAGCCGGTGTTACTCCCGGTTTAATATACTTAGCCATCTCACCGAGGGTCATCCCCACCAGGCGATTGCTTTCACGCATCAATTCGATCTCTTCGTCTGTTTTCAGAAATATCATTTATAGTCTCCTTAATATGCCGCAACTGAACCTGAACGTCCTTTAATTCTACCTGATTTCAATAAACCATCATAATGTCTCATCAGTAAGTGACTCTCGATCTGTTGTAATGTATCCAAAACAACCCCAACAAGGATCAATAATGATGTTCCCCCAAAGAATTGTGAGAATTCACGACTTACACCGAAATAGCTTGCAAACGCAGGAAGTATAGCAACTAAGGCCAAGAATAATGAACCCGGAAATGTAATACGGGACATAATCTGGTCTATATAATCTGCTGTCTTTTTACCTGGCTTAATACCCGGTATAAATCCATTGTTGCGTTTCAACTCGTCTGCCATCTGAACCGGATTGATCGTAACGGCTGTATAGAACCATGTAAATGCAATAATCAATATGGCAAATACCAGATTATATGCAACGCTTGTATGATCCATAAATGATGCCATAAATCCTCCTTTATCGTCAGAGAATCCAGCCAATGTGATCGGCACAAACATAATTGCCTGAGCAAAGATGATTGGCATCACGTTAGCAGCATTTACCTTTAGAGGTATATACTGACGTGCACCACCATATTGTTTGTTACCCACTACTCTTTTAGCATATTGAACCGGAATTCTGCGGGTACCTTGTACTAATAGGATCGCACCACAAATAATAAGTAGTAACAATACTATTTCTGCAAGGAACATAACCAATCCCCCTGCCTGACTGCTCAATCGAGAAGTAAACTCCCCAATCAAAGCATGAGGAAGACGGGCGATAATACCTACAAGGATGATAAACGAAACTCCATTACCAATTCCTTTATCAGTTATACGCTCACCTAACCAAAGAACAAACATACTACCCCCAGCCAATATGATTGTAGAAGGTACTAAGAAGTCCCATGAAGTCGGGGCTGCTCCACCAAGTGCACCCACTAAATAAGCAGGGCCTTGGAACAGCAAAATAGCGACTGTCAGATAGCGAGTATATTGATTCATTTTGGTACGACCACTTTCTCCTTCACGTTGCAATTTTTGGAAATATGGCACAGCCATACCTAATAATTGCATTACGATCGAAGCCGAAATGTAAGGCATAATACCTAATGCAAATATAGAAGCATTGGCAAATGCACCTCCCGAGAACATATCCAAAATACCGAGAATACCTCCCGAAGTCTTCGCACGAAGAGCTTCGAGCATAGCCGGATCAACACCCGGAAGAACGATAAATGACCCGAAGCGATAGATCACTACGAAAAAGAAAGTGATGAGGAGTCTTTTTCTAAGATCCTCAATCTTCCATATATTTTCTAGTGTTTTTACTAATCCCATCTTACTTCAGTTTAGTTACAGTTCCACCTATTGCCTGAATTGCAGCCTCTGCTGATTTAGAAAACGCATGAGCTTCTACATCTACTTTAGTTGTAATAGCACCGTTTCCAAGAATTTTCACTAATTGATTTGCTGACAAAAAGCCTGCATCAACCAAAGCCTGAACATCGATTTTAGCTAGGTTTTTAGCTTCAGCTAAACGTTGCAACACGTCTAAATTGATCGCTTTAAACTCAACGCGGTTAATGTTTTTAAAACCGAATTTAGGAAGACGGCGCTGAATAGGCATCTGACCTCCCTCAAATCCGATCTTACGTGAGTAACCTGATCTAGATTTTTGTCCTTTATGACCTTTAGTGGAAGTACCACCTAAACCTGAACCTGCTCCACGGCCAATTCTTTTTCCGGTTTTAGTTGATCCTTCTGCAGGTCTCAAATTTGATAAACTCATATTTTTATATTTTTTTATCTTTTAAACTAATTAGTCTACAACTGAAACCAAATGGCTTACTTTGTTGATCATCCCTCTTATTGCAGCTGTGTCTTCGTGTTCAACAACACGATTCAACTTTCTAAGACCAAGAGCATCTAATGTTTTCTTTTGGTCGATAGGACAGTTGATTCTGCTTCTTACTTGTTTAACTTTAATCTTTGCCATAATAATTTTCTTTGCAAATTAACCTTTAAACACTTTTTCCATAGAAATACCTCTATTTTGAGCTACAGTATACGCATCTCTCAATTCGGATAAAGCTTCGATTGTAGCCTTCACAAGGTTGTGAGGGTTTGACGAACCTTTAGATTTTGCTAATACGTCTGTAATACCAACGCTCTCAAGTACGGCACGCATCGCACCCCCTGCTTTTACCCCTGTACCGGGAGCAGCTGGTCTTAGCATAACCTCAGAACCTGAAAAGCGAGCTACTTGCTCATGTGGAACTGTACCTTTAAGTACAGGAACCTTAATTAGGTTTTTCTTAGCAGCTTCAACTCCTTTAGCAATGGCTGTTGTTACTTCACCAGCTTTACCTAGTCCCCAGCCTACTATACCATCTTCATTTCCTACAACTACGATAGCAGCAAAGCTGAATGTACGTCCCCCCTTTGTTACTTTGGTAACACGGTTGATCGCAACTAGTCTATCTTTCAATTCGATATCGTTGGTCGATTTTACTCTATTGTTAACTCCTGCCATGTTTATTAAAATTTAAGTCCACCTTTACGGGCAGCATCTGCCAATTCTTTAATTCTACCATGGTACAGGTAACCGTTACGGTCGAATACCACAGTTGTAACGCCAGCTTCCTGAGCATTTTTAGCTATTAATTCGCCAACAATTGCAGCTATTTCTTTTTTAGGAGCCTTGTCTGTTAACTTAAGAGACGAAGCTGCTGCCAAAGTTTTACCTGTCAAATCGTCGATAACTTGCGCATAAATTTGCTTGTTGCTTCTGAACACTGTCAGACGTGGACGTTCGGTAGTTCCTGAGATCTTACCGCGTACACGTAATTTTATTTTATTTCTTTTATCAGTCTTTGTTACCATGATTACTACAGTTTATGAATTATTTACCTGCGGTTTTACCAGACTTGCGACGGATAACTTCACCAACAAAACGTATACCTTTACCTTTATAAGGTTCTGGTTTACGGAATGAGCGAATTTTCGAGCAAACCTGACCGATCAGTTGTTTGTCACAAGAATCTAAAAGGATTAGAGGGTTTTTGTTTCTCTCCGATTTTGTTTCAAGCTTTACTTCTGCAGGCAACATCATGAAGATGTTGTGAGTATAGCCTAAAGACAATTCAAGAATCTGACCGTTGTTAGATGCACGGTAACCAACTCCGACTAATTCTAATTCTTTGTGATATCCTTCAGAAACACCAATAATCATGTTGTTGATCAACGATCTGTACAATCCATGTAGAGAACGGTGAGCTTTTTCATCAGACGGGCGTGTCACTGACAATACGCCATCTTCAACAGAGACTTTGATATCTGGATTAACTTCTTGCGATAGTTCTCCTTTTGGTCCTTTGACTGTAACTAAGTTATCGCTACCGATTGTAACTGTTACTCCGGCAGGGATGTTTATGGGTAATTTTCCTATTCTTGACATAACTTGTTATTCTCCTCTTAATTAATAAACATAACACATTACTTCGCCACCTACTTTCAGTTCGCGAGCTTCTTTGTCTGTCATCACTCCTTTAGAGGTAGATACTACAGCTATACCAAGTCCGTTCAGAACGCGAGGCATATCTTTATACCCAACATATTTACGAAGACCTGGAGAAGATATGCGGATCAATTTCTTAATCGCATTCACTTTGTTTACAGGATCGTATTTCAAGGCAATCTTAATTGAACCTTGAGGTCCTTCGTCTACAAACTTATAGTTAAGAATGTAGCCTTTTTCCATGAGAATTTTTGTAATTTCTCTTTTTAAATTTGACGCTGGAATTTCAACAACTCGGTGATTTGCCATGATGGCATTTCTCACTCGCGTCAAATAATCTGCTATTGGATCTGTCATGTTTAAATTGATTTAAATTAATCCCGACCTCGGGACAATATTTAATTCTATACTAAAAAAAATTCTTACCAACTTGCTTTTTTAACTCCCGGTATTAGACCTTTAGAAGCCATTTCCCTAAATTGGATACGGGAAATTCCGAACTGGCGTATATAGCCTTTCGGACGACCTGTAAGGCTACAACGATTGTGTAGACGTACAGGTGAAGCATTCTTAGGTAGAGCTTGTAGCGCTTCGAAATCGCCTTCGGCTTTTAGCTGCGCTCTTTTAGCTGCATATTTAGCAACCATTTTAGCTCTTTTTACCTCACGAGCTTTCATTGATTCTTTTGCCATCTTATATCAATTCTTTTTTTGCGTTCTTAAATGGTAATCCGAACTCTCTCAGTAGGGCATACCCTTCTTCATCTGTTTTTGCAGAAGTTACAAAGGTAATATTCATTCCTAAAATACGACTAATATTGTCGATATTAATTTCAGGGAATATAATTTGCTCTTCGATACCTAACGTATAGTTTCCTCTTCCGTCAAGTTTACTTTCAATACCTTTGAAGTCACGAATACGAGGCAATGCCACACGTACAAGTCTTTCTAAAAACTCATACATTCTATCGTGACGTAATGTAACCATCACACCGATAGGCATTTTCTTACGTAGCTTAAAGTTCGAAATATCTTTTTTAGAGAATGTAGCTACAGCTTTTTGTCCTGTAATTGTAGTCATTTCGTTAATAGCTGTTTCGATAATCTTTTTATCGGCAACTGCTATACCTAGACCTTGGTTGATAACAATTTTTTTCAATACAGGAACTTGCATTGTAGATTTATAACCGAATTCTTTCATCAAAGAAGATACAATACGGTCTTTATATTCTGTTCTAAGAGTTGTTGTATTGCTCATTATTTAATTTCCTCCCCTGATTTTTTAGAAATACGTACTAGCTTTCCATCTACTAATTTTCGGCCGATACGTGTAGGTTTTCCTGATTTAGGGTCTACTACGTTCAGGTTAGAAATATGTATAGAAGCTTCTTTCTTTTCAATTCCTCCTTGAGGACTTTTAGCATTAGGCTTAGTAGATTTGGATACCATGTTAAGGCCTTCAACGATTGCGCGTTGTTTGTCTACAATAACTTTCAACACACGACCTGTTTTACCTTTGTCGACACCGGTATTCACATAAACTATATCGCCTTTTTTGATATGTAATTTACTCATTGCTTTTTTAGTTTTATGGATTATAGTACCTCTGGTGCCAACGAAACTATTTTCATGTTAGTTGCACGAAGTTCACGGGCAACTGGTCCGAAAATACGGCTTCCTCTGATATCACCTGCTGCGTTTAGCAATACACATGCATTGTCATCGAAACGTATATAAGAACCATCCTGACGACGGATTTCTTTTTTTGTACGCACGATAACTGCTTTTGTTACAGCACCTTTCTTTATATCACTCGAAGGGATCACATTTTTGATAGCAACCACAATCACATCCCCGACAGACGCATAACGTCTTCTTGTACCGCCTAATACGCGAATACATAAGCATTCTCTAGCTCCACTGTTATCAGTAACTACTAGTCTTGATTCTTGTTGTATCATAATTATTTAGCCCTTTCGATAATTTCGATTAATCTCCATCTCTTAGTTTTACTCAACGGACGAGTTTCCATGATGCGTACTGTATCACCAATATTACACTCGTTCTTTTCGTCATGAGCATGATATTTCTTCGTTTTGTTAACGAATTTTCCATAAATAGGGTGTTTTTCTTTCCATTTTACAGCCACTGTGATGGTTTTATCCATCTTATTGCTGAAAACGACCCCGAATCTTTCTTTTCTTAAATTTCTCGTTTCCATCAGCTCTTATTTATTTTTTAGTTCTCTCTGGCGCAACTCTGTCATGAAACGTGCAATATCTCTGCGCTTTTCTTTGATCTTAGTTGGATTATCCAATGGAGATACACTGTGGTTTAACACCAATTGGTTTAATGCTATTCTTTCAGCATCTAATCTTTCTTTCAATTCTTTGTCCGAAAGCTCTCTTACTTCTGCAATTTTCATACTTCTTAAGCGTTTTGAGTTAAGTCATAATCTCTGCGAACTATAAATTTTGTAGTCACAGGAAGCTTTTGTGCTGCTAGGCGCAATGCTTCTTTTGCCACATCGTAAGACACACCTTCGATTTCGAATAGTATTCTACCTGGTGTCACTGGTGCAACGAACCCTTCAGGAGATCCCTTACCTTTACCCATACGTACTTCGGCAGGTTTCTTAGTGATAGGTTTGTCAGGGAAAATTCTAACCCAAACTTGTCCTTGACGCTGCATGTAACGAGTTACTGCAATACGAGCCGCTTCTATTTGGCGCCCTGTAATCCATTTGTTTTCCAGAGTTTTGATACCAAATGAACCGAAAGCTAGTTCATGCCCTCTTTGAGCATTTCCTTTCATACGACCCTTTTGCTGTCTTCTGAATTTTGTTTTCTTCGGTTGTAACATTTTACTTCAAACGTTTTTTAATTACTTTCTCTTATTTCTCTTGAAACCTTTTCCTTGTTCACCTCTATCGTTACGACGGTTATCTCCACCTCTGTTATTAGAGTGGCCACCATCTTTCGACGCAACAAACGAAGGAGCTAGGTCTTTCTTACCGTAAACTTCTCCACGGCATATCCATACTTTAATACCAATCAAACCAACTTTTGTCAATGCTTCGGCATGTGCATAGTCGATATCGGCACGGAATGTATGAAGTGGAGTACGTCCTTCTTTATACATTTCTGAACGAGCCATTTCAGCTCCGTTCAAACGGCCTGATATCTGTATTTTGATACCTTCAGCACCCATTCTGATAGTTGAAGCGATAGCCATTTTGATAGCACGACGGTAAGCAATTTTACCTTCTACCTGACGCGCTACATTGTTAGCTACGATAACTGCATCTAACTCAGGTTTTTTAATTTCAAAAATATTGATTTGAATATCTTTATCCGTAATTTTCTTCAACTCTTCTTTCAGCTTGTCTACTTCTTGTCCTCCTTTACCAATGATGATACCCGGACGAGCAGTACAAACTGTAATAGTTACAAGTTTAAGTGTACGTTCGATAACGATACGCGATACGCTAGCTTTAGCCAGACGGGCATTCAGATATTTACGGATTTTGCTGTCTTCCAACAGTGTGCTTCCGTAATTTTTGCCTCCATACCAATTAGAGTCCCATCCTCTGATGATTCCTAAACGATTTGCTATTGGATTTACTTTTTGTCCCATCTGCTATTAATTTTGATTATCTTTATTAAGTGTATCTACGTGAAGAGTTACATGATTCGAGCGTTTACGAATTCTGTAACCTCTACCTTGTGGGGCAGGACGCATTCTTTTTAGCATTGCACCACCATCAACGTTTATCAACGATACAAATAGCTCACCACTTTCTGCTTTACGTTCATTTTTAGCTTCCCAGTTTGCGATAGCTGAACGTAACAGTTTTTCTAGTCTGGCAGCAGCTTCTTTATTTGAGTATTTCAATACACCAAGCGCTCTGAAGGCTTCCATACCGCGAATCATATCTGCCACTAGGCGCATTTTTCGTGGGGAAGTCGGTACATCGTTCAACTTGGCAAAAGAAATGGTTTTCTGAGCTTCCTTTCTTTTTTCAGCTGTTATTCTTTTTCTAGCACCCATTTTTTAATGTTTTCTTTTAATTAATTTATTGGCTTCTGCTCCAATTATTTTTTCTTATTACCTCCGTGTCCACGGAATGTACGTGTAAGGGAGAATTCTCCTAATTTGTGTCCTACCATATTTTCTGTAACATATACCGGAATAAATTTATTTCCGTTATGAACAGCGATAGTATGACCTACAAAATCCGGAGATATCATTGAAGCCCTTGCCCATGTCTTAACTACAGCTTTCTTGCCTGACTCATTCATAGCCAAGACTTTTTTCTCAAGCTTAACATTAATATACGGGCCTTTTTTTAACGAACGACTCATAATTTCTACTAATTAATCAGGTTATTATTTTTTTCTTCTTTCGATTATGTACTTAGAAGAATGTTTCTTAGGGGCTCTAGTCTTAAGACCTTTAGAATACAATCCTTTACGTGATCTTGGGTGACCTCCCGAAGCGCGACCTTCACCACCACCCATTGGGTGATCGACTGGGTTCATCACTACACCACGGTTACGAGGGCGACGTCCAAGCCAACGAGAGCGTCCGGCTTTACCTGATTTTTCGAGAGCATGATCCGAATTACCTACACTACCAATAGTAGCTTTACAGGTTAAAAGAATCTTACGTGTTTCACCTGAAGGCATTCTGATAATTGCATAGTTTCCTTCACGAGAAGTCAACTGCGCGAATGTACCTGCCGAGCGAATCATTTTAGCTCCTTGTCCTGGGCGTAATTCGATATTATGAATCACTGTACCAATCGGAATTTTTGCCAAAGGCAATGCATTTCCAACTTCAGGAGCAGCATCAGCTCCTGACATCACTGTCTGACCTACCGTTAGTCCTTCTGGAGCCAAAATATATGTTTTTGCTCCATCTGCATAATATAACAAAGCGATACGAGCCGAACGATTCGGATCGTATTCTATTGTTTTTACAGTGGCTGGTATTCCGTCTTTTGTTCTCTTGAAATCAATAAGTCTGTAGCTTCTTTTATGACCACCGCCAAGATAACGCATTGTCATCTTACCTTGGTTATTACGACCTCCAGACGCACTTTTGCCGACTACAAGAGATTTCTCTGGTACACTTGCAGTGATTTCTTGAAATGTACCAATAATTTTGTGTCTCTGCCCCGGTGTTGTGGGCTTTAATTTACGTACTGCCATTTTTTATTTAGATATTACTAAAAAAGTCTATACTCTCACCATCTTTTAGGGTGACTATCGCTTTTTTGAAAGCAGAAGTTTTACCGCTGATTACACCTGCTTTGGTATAACGGCTTTTGCGTTTTCCGCTGTAGTTTATGGTGTTTACCGACTCAACTTTTACGC
This sequence comes from Dysgonomonas sp. Marseille-P4677, assembly GCF_016652235.1. Classification (GTDB taxonomy): domain Bacteria; phylum Bacteroidota; class Bacteroidia; order Bacteroidales; family Dysgonomonadaceae; genus Dysgonomonas. Next base: position 18,643 of record NZ_JAEPKU010000001.1, on the reverse strand, counting down.
CATAAAGCTCTTCTATTGCATTCTTAATCTCCACTTTATTTGCACTTGGAGCAACACGAAAACCATAACGATTTGGAAATTTTTCCGAGATCGCTGTTTGTTTTTCTGTCAATATTGGTTTAATAATAATTCCCATTGTATCCTCCTTATGCTTTTAAAAGATTATCGATAATAGCAACCGAAGACTCAACCAACACTAAACTTGTACAGTTAAGTATTGAGTAAGTATTTAAATCAGAAGCCTTTACAACTTTCACTCTTTCTAAATTACGAGCCGACAAATATACGTTTTTATTTTGGTCTGGCAAAACTAGAAGTATCTTTTTATCAGCCACTTGCAAATTATTGGCTAATGCTACAAAATCTTTAGTTTTTGGAGCATCGAAAGAAAGATCTTCAACCACTAGTATCTGATTTTCCTTTGCTTTGGTAGAAAGGGCAGATTTACGAGCTAGTTGTTTCACTTTTTTATTTAATTTGAAGCTATAATCTCTAGGTGTAGGTCCGAAAACACGGGCTCCGCCAACTAATAAAGGAGATTTGATATCACCACGACGTGCACCGCCTCCACCTTTTTGCTTAATCAGCTTGCGTGTACTACCCGACAACTCACTTCTTTCTTTTGTTTTGTGAGTACCTTGACGTTGGTTTGCAAGGTATTGCTTCACATCTAACCAAAGAACGTGTTCGTTAGGCTCAATTCCATAAATAGCATCATTCAATGCTACTTTTTTACCGGTATCTTTACCGCTTTTATCTAATACACTCAGTTCCATTATTTCTCAATTAATACGATTGAACCTTTACTTCCCGGTACAGAGCCTTTAATCAACAAAAGATTGTGTTCCGGAATCAACTTAATAATTTCAAGGTTTTGTACAGTTGTACGCACGTTACCCATTTGTCCACCCATTCTTGTTCCTTTGAACACTTTTGCTGGATATGAACAAGCACCAATAGAACCTGGAGCACGCAAACGGTTGTGTTGCCCTAAAGTAGCTTGTCCAACTCCACCAAAATTGTGACGTTTAACAACCCCTTGGAAACCCTTACCTTTTGATGTTCCAATAACATCTACATACTCTGCACCTTCGAAGAAGTCGACAGTGATTACATCTCCTGCTTTACGACCTTCGATTCCTTTGAACTCGGCCAAGTGTCTTTGGGGAGCTACTCCAGCTTTCTTGAAGTGACCTTGCTGTGGCTTAGCAGTATGTTTGTCTTTCTTTTCAACAAACCCTAGCTGTACAGCTTCATAGCCATCTTTTTCGATAGTTTTAACCTGAGTAACAACACAAGGACCCACTTCGATAACAGTGCATGGAATATTTTTTCCCTCGGCACTGAAAACGGATGTCATTCCGATTTTTCTTCCTAATAATCCTGGCATTTCTCTAAAATATTTATTTAAACTAGTATAAAATATATCAAACTTTAATTTCAACTTCTACTCCACTTGGCAATTCAAGTTTCATTAGCGCATCCACTGTTTTTGCTGTAGAACTATAAATATCGATCAATCTCTTATAAGAAGAAAGCTCAAATTGTTCACGAGATTTCTTATTAACGAAAGTTGAACGGTTTACAGTAAAAATACGTTTGTGTGTAGGCAATGGAATTGGACCACTCACTACAGCTCCAGTTGCTTTAACTGTTTTAACGATTTTCTCAGCAGACTTATCTACCAATGTGTAATCGTAAGATTTTAGTTTAATTCTAATTTTTTGACTCATTGTCCTTTTTAATTAGTTATTTATAAATGTTATTTAAAATATAGAAGACTGCGATTAAGAGTCATTTACTAATCGCAGTCTATAATATTATTTTATCAGATCGACACGTCCTTTAACCTCGGTCAACACCTGGCGTGCAATTGATGGCGATACTACTTCGTAGTGAGAGAATGTCATTGCTGACGTAGCTCTACCTGAAGTGATCGTTCTCAATGATGTCACATAACCAAACATTTCTGCCAACGGCACTTTCGCTTTCACAATACGTGCTCCCGAACGGCTCGATTCCATTCCTTCAACTTGACCACGACGTTTGTTCAAGTCTGAGATTACATCCCCCATACTTTCTTCCGGCGTTACTACTTCAAGTTTCATGATTGGCTCTTGTAATACAGGACTTGCTTTTTCAGAAGCTGTTTTGAATGCAAATTTAGCACAAAGTTCAAATGATAATTGGTCAGAGTCAACTGTATGGTAAGAACCATCAACTAAAACTACTTTTAATTTATCAAGCGCATAACCTGCTAGAACTCCATTTTTCATTGCAACTGCAAATCCTTTTTGAACTGAAGGTATAAATTCTTTAGGAACATTACCACCTTTTACTTCATCGATAAATTGTAATTCACCTTCGAAGCCTTCATCAGCAGGACCAACTTTAACAATGATATCAGCAAACTTACCACGACCTCCGGATTGTTTCTTATATACTTCGCGTACCTCAACAGTTTGTGAGATAGCTTCTTTATAAGATACCTGAGGACGTCCTTGATTACACTCTACTTTGAATTCGCGTCTCAAACGTTCGATTAGTACGTCAAGATGAAGCTCACCCATACCTTCAATGATAGTTTGACCTGAGTCTTCGTCTGTGTGTACACGGAATGTTGGATCTTCTTCAGCTAGTTTAGCTAATCCATTAGCCAACTTATCCACATCTTTTTGAGTTTGAGGCTCAATAGCTATACCGATAACCGGATCCGGGAAGTCCATTGCCTCAAGGGTAATAGGAGCATTCTCGTCACAAAGTGTATCTCCGGTACGGATATCTTTAAAACCTACTCCCGCACCAATATCACCACAACCAATTACCTCTTTCGGGTTTTGCTTGTTAGAGTGCATCTGGAATAGGCGAGAAATACGTTCTTTTTTGTCAGAACGGGTATTATAAACGTAAGATCCGGCATGCAGCTCCCCTGAATATACACGGAAGAAACACAAACGTCCTACGAATGGGTCAGTAGCAATTTTAAAAGCTAAAGCACAGAATGGCTCGCTCGGGCTTGGGTGACGAACAACCACTTTTTCAGGATCACGAGGATCTACTCCTTCAATAGCAGGAGTATCAAGTGGGCTCGGCAAGTAAGCACAAACTGCATCTAATAAAGGTTGTACTCCTTTATTCTTGAAAGAAGAACCACAAAGCATTGGTGTAATTTGCATAGAAAGCGTTCCTTTACGGATAGCAACCATAATTTCCTCTGGGGTAATTGTGGATGGATCATCAAAGAATTTTTCCATCAAAACATCATCGCATTCAGCCACAGCTTCTAGCATTTTTTCTCTCCACTCTTCAGCTTCAGCAACAAGGTCGGCAGGAATATCTTCAACATGATAGTCTGCTCCCATTGTTTCGTCATGCCAGTATAAAGCTTTCATAGATACAAGATCTACAATTCCTTTAAAAGTCTCTTCTGCACCTACAGGTATTTGAATCGGACAAGGATTAGCTCCCAACATTTCACGAACCTGACGAACTACTTCGAAGAAGTTAGCTCCGGAACGGTCCATTTTATTCACGTAACAAATACGCGGCACTTCATATTTATCAGCCTGACGCCACACTGTTTCTGACTGAGGCTCAACGCCTGCAACAGAGTCAAATGTTGCGATCGATCCATCCAACACACGCAATGAACGCTCTACTTCTACAGTAAAGTCAACATGTCCGGGAGTATCAATCAAGTTGATTTTAAACATTTCGTTATCGTACTTCCACTGTGTGGTGGTAGCCGCAGAGGTAATAGTGATACCACGCTCTTGCTCCTGGTCCATCCAGTCCATAGTAGCCGTACCATCGTGGGTCTCACCAATCTTATGAGTCAACCCTGTATAGAAAAGAATACGTTCAGATGTAGTTGTTTTACCGGCATCAATGTGAGCCATAATACCTATATTTCTCGTATTCTTTAAATTGTCAGTATTTTTTGCCATCGTTTTACTTAGCTATTCCTTTTTAATTAAAATCTGAAATGAGCAAACGCACGGTTGGCTTCTGCCATTTTATGCATATCCTCTTTTCTTTTGTATGCTCCTCCTTGATTATTGAATGCATCTGTAATTTCAGCACCCAATTTATCAGCCATAGTCTTACCACCTCTCTTGCGAGCATAAAGGATAAGATTTTTCATACAAATTGATTCTTTGCGATCGAAACGGATTTCGGTAGGAACCTGAAATGTTGCACCACCTACACGGCGAGACTTCACTTCTACTTGTGGAGTTACATTATCTAATGCTGCTTTCCATATCTCAAGAGCAGACTTTTCTTCGTTTGGTAATTTCTTCTTCACGATCTCCAATGCGGTATAGAAGATATCGAATGCAGTAGACTTTTTACCATCGTACATCAAGTGGTTAACAAATTTTGTAACCTTTACATCACCGAAAACAGGATCCGGGAGGATCTGTCTTTTCTTTGGTTTTGCTTTTCTCATTGTTTACTTAAAAATTTCGTTTTTGTTTTTGGTTGCCAATTTTCTGATGTCTTCAACAGTTCCGCCGAACCATTTACTCAACCCATGTATAGCCTATCCAATAAACTTAAACCGTTTTAATACTTTAATTAAAAATCTCGGTTAAAGGGACTACTAATGGTTATTATTTCTTTTTACCTTTAGCTGCTGCAGCTGGTGCTGCTCCCGGTTTAGGACGTTTTGCTCCGTACTTAGAGCGACGTTGTGTACGACCGTTAACACCGGCAGTATCCAATGTACCACGAACAATGTGATAACGAACACCCGGAAGGTCTTTCACACGGCCACCTCTAACAAGTACAATAGAGTGCTCCTGCAAGTTATGTCCTTCTCCAGGAATATAAGCATTCACCTCTTTTGAGTTTGTTAAACGCACACGTGCCACTTTACGCATCGCTGAGTTAGGTTTCTTAGGAGTAGTTGTGTATACACGGATACAAACACCTCTACGTTGAGGGCAAGAATCCAATGCACGAGATTTACTCTTTTCAACCAAAACAGTACGTCCTTTTCTTACTAGTTGTTGAATTGTAGGCATCTTGTTTTAATCTTTAGAACTTTAAATTCAATTTTTATTATACATTTTTTAATTCAAGAACAATACGATAAACAGAAGCTATTTCAATGACAATCAGAGATATGCCATTAAAATAAGCCCAATTCACGCATTATTCGGGTTGCAAATGTAGACATAATCAGCTAATTACGCAAATTAATCGTAAAAAAAAGCACTGAAATAATTAGGTTGACCTCTTTTTATTCAATATTCTGGATTAGAAAGATTATACATTTGAGACTATTGAATAATTTATGTTCTTGTAAACATAAGTAAAAACAAAAAAGCAGGATGAGAACAATGTTCCATCCTGCCTACAAATACATCTCTTTTATTAATGTTGTCTCGCGGTTGTGTATATAGATTAGAAAGAAATATCTATTCCTGCTGTAAACACTTTATTCTTACGTGTATATGTTTTATTTATAGAGGAAGTCTCTATATTATAATCTGAGTAATCGGTATAAAAATAACCTACGTTTATTTGTACACTTTTTGACACGTTAACTGCTCCTCCGCAACCAAGAGAATATGAATTGACAGAGAAACTTAAATCTGACTGAAAATCATCTCCCATACCGTAACGGGTAATTTGCGCGCCTGCACTGACAAGAAACATTTTATTTATCTTATACTCAGCACCAAAAAGATATTCATTGGTATCACCCTCTAATTTCTTTTGCTTACCTTTATCCATCTGGGCGTCTTTATCGAAGAAATGGTGATATCCTACAGCCAAACTCAATTGTGGTAAAATTTTATATTCAGCGCCGATAGTAAACAATGCCGGAACATCGTGATCACTATTAACCCCATCACCAAACATTCCTGTTCCGTTCTTTCCGGTATCATCTATTTTAGTTTTATTCTCTACATTCAATGAAGTTTTGAACTCGTATTTCGCACCAATATTCAATTTGTCATAACTGAAATTGAACCCTATAATAGGAGCGATACCCCATCCTGATTGTTTCGAATTCAAATTTGCACCCTCAGCAGAACCAGCTTTCGACAGCAAATACAGGTTATTTATATCTGCTTGTGAAGCACTTGCTTGTTCCATTGCGGATATGGCATTATTAAATATTGCAGATGGGCTTGTCATAACTCCGCCTAAGTCTGTTTGTAGGTTACGTAAATAACCCTCATATTTGTTATTTACAATACTTAATCTAAAACCTCCATATACAGAAAACATCTTATTAATCTCATAAGCACCTCCTAGTTGGGCTCCATATATAAAATTACTACCTTCCATATATTGATCTATAGCATAGCGCGTTGGCTGCATTGCACCGTTTGTCAATTTCGAAATAAGCATCGGCACTTGTGCAGCACCCATTTCAAACATTGGTAAACCATTATTAAAAGTAGCTTTGCCTCCACCACCTGTTACAGCGATGCTACCCGATAAGGCCCACTGTCCTTTTCTGTAAACCCCTTGCAAACTCGGTATAATCGGAGCTGAAGCTGTCCCTATATATTCTTTATTCAATTGCTGATCTATAGACCCTGCAAAAAAAGGAGATGATGCATTTATAATACGCTTCTGAAAAGCACTTTGATTACTAAATGTAAAATGAAATCCTTCAGATAATTTTATTGTCCCCGCAGGATTATAGTAAGCTATATCTGCACCACTGGTTGAAGCTTCAAGAGCCATGAGACGGGCAAATCTGGCACTTTGATTTGTATTAGTCAATATTCCACCTGCAAAGACTGAAGTGAAAGAGCTTAAAGAAAGCAAAGCCGATACCACAAGCTTTATTTTATTCATCGTATATAAAATTAGTTAAATAAGGGCACAAAGATAGACCTAATAAATTAGTTTCAAAAGAAACTACGTTAAAAATAAATATATAAAATATTAGTAGTCAAACAATTATTGCATATGCAACTATTATTATAATACTTCAATAGCATAATATTCTATAGGCTAACTACTTAAATCAAGAAAAGAGACTCCTGTTTTAATAATCTTACAAGAATAACCAGACCACATAATCGAAACAACACTTACATTATTATTTATTATCAAATTATTTACTTAACAACAGACTAAAAAATTATAATTTTGCACGCGACTTGTTTATAGACATCTTTCAATAATTGATACAGTCTATATAAAACCAATATGAAACTATCCTTATATGAGGATATTCAAGAGCAAATTGACTTATGAATAATTGGAAACGGACATTTGCTATTATATGGAGTGGGCAGCTTTTCTCTACATTAAGTAGTTCTATTGTAGGGTTTGCAGTTGTATTTTGGCTAAGTATAAAAACAGAATCTCCTGAAGTTTTAGCCTATGCAATGATTGCAACATTGCTGCCTTTCATCGTCTTAGGGCTATTTACCGGAGTATATGTAGACCGATGGGATCGGAAGCGGACAATGATTCTCGCCGACAGCTTTGTTGCGATCTGTTCCGCTGGGCTCGGCATCTTATTCTATCTCGATATAACTCCACTATGGCTCATATATCTATTATTAGCCTTGCGCTCGGCAGGGAGTGCCTTTCATATGCCGGCGATGCAAGCATCTGTTCCCTTACTTGCTCCGGAAAGTGAATTGATGCGTATAGCCGGAATCAATCAAATGATTCAATCGATCAGCAACATTGCAGGGCCAGCCTTGGGAGCTGTAATAATTTCATTATTCAATATGACACTGGTTATGCTGCTGGATGTCATTGGGGCAGCAATAGCCTGTACATCATTGCTATTTGTCCATATCCCTAATCCTGAAAAGAAAAAAGATATCGAACCAAATGTATGGCTCGAAATTAAGGAAGGTATAAAGCACCTCTTCATAAACAAGGGAGTCACCTACCTTTTAATCGCAGTTACGGGTGTTACTTTCTTTGTTGTACCTATCTCTGCTTTATACCCTTTGATGACAACAAGCTATTTTGGAGGGAATGCCTATCAAATGGGAATAGTAGAAACGTCATGGGGAGTGGGCATGCTTATAGGCGGAGCGATCTTAAGCCTTAAATACATGAAAACAGCAAATAAAGTCCTTTGCATGAATATTGTGGCTATCGCATTAGGAATAACATTCTGGTTAATGGGAATCCTTCCCGTATCGGGTTTTGTACTATTCGTAATCCTCACTGCATTTACAGGGATACAAGGCTCAATATATTGGAGTTCATTTACAGTCATATTACAAACAAAAATAGAACCATCTGCACTTGGAAGAGTATTCTCAATTTATGACAGCGTCAGCTTGCTCCCCACAATCCCGGGATTATTAGCCACCGGATACATAGCAGAAGGGATAGGACTATTAAATGCTTTTATCATTGCAGGAGTTGCAACCCTTGCAATTGGGATAATCGCCTTATTTACACCTGCGATCAAGAAACTAGGACACTCGACCAAAGGAATCAAAGAATAATAAAGCGCTTGCAGCCCAACTTCTCGCCTCCTAATATTCAACTACTACACAATATATGAACTTATCTTTTGATATATATGTTTTTAACTATATAACTAAGGTCATTTAGTAAACTTCTAAAAACATAAAAATCATGGGCAAGAAGACTAGTACTCCTATTAATTATTTAGAGGACAAGCTCCTAGGCACAGACACAAAAGAATATCTTAAAGTGTTAAACTCTGGTGATACCCCTGTAGAATCACTACCTCCTACCGAAGCTAGAAAAGTTTTGGAAGAAGTACAATCATCTGTGAAGGTAAAATTATCGGGAATTAAAGAAACGTATAAGACTATCCAATCGGAAGGACTATCTGTTGAACTTGTGATTATACGCCCAAAAGGTAAAAAGAAAAAACTACCTGTTTTTATTTTCTTACATGGAGGAGGATGGGTACTAGGAGATTATCCAACTCATAAACGCCTTGTTCGGGACCTTGTAATAGAATCGGGCTTCGCTTGTATCTTTGTGGAATATACACGATCTCCTGAAGCAAAGTTTCCTCAGGCGCTGGATGAAATATATGCGGCAACCAAATGGGTTGCTCAGCATGGTAGTGAAATTAATGTAGATAGTAAAAAACTAGCAATCGTTGGCAATAGCGTTGGCGGCAATATGGCAATAGGAACATGTATAAGAGCCAAAGAAAAAAAAGGGCCTAAAATTAAATATCAAATATTACTATGGCCGTATAGCGATGCAGGAATAAATTTCGAATCTTATAAAAAGTTTGGTGATCAAAGATTTCTCACCACACCATTAATGGAATGGATGCGAGACAACTATGTTAACGAAAAAGCTGAATGGGATAATATCTATGTGTCTCCAATGCGAGCAACAAAAGAACAACTGAAAGGACTACCTCCTACACTTATCGAAGTCGCCGAAAACGACATATTGAGAGACGGTGCCGAAACTTTAGGCCGGAATCTTGACGAAGCAGGAGTACCTGTAACTTCCGTTCGTTTCAATGGTGTAATCCACGACTGGGGTTTACTGAATGGTTTTGCAGATATACAGCCTACAAAAGATATGATAACATTCTCGGCTGCCATGCTAAAAAAACATTTAGAATAAGTATATTTCTCATACAGAAAGGGCTTACTGATAAAGTAAGCCCTTTATTATAATAACAATACAAATCGTTTATTTCAACATATCCAATTCCTTCATCCACAAAACTGAAGACGCATCGCTAGGCATCCGCCAATCACCACGAGGAGATAAATTTATAGAGCCCACCTTTGGCCCGTCTGGTAAACAAGATCGCTTAAATTGCTGCGAAAAGAAACGCCAAAAGAAGGTTCTTAACCATTTCAATATTTCCTCATGTTCATATTGTCCTTTGAAAGCATACTTTGCCAAATAAAAAATCTTAGCCGGCGAAAAACCAAAACGAAGTACATAATACAGAAAGAAATCATGTAGGACATAAGGCCCTACCACATCTTCTGTCTTTTGCAAAATGCTCCCGTCTTCAGCAGCTGGTAGCAATTCAGGACTTACAGGCGTATCTACAATATCTTCCAAAATAACCTTTGAGGTGTTGTCCATATGTGTACTGGCAACCCAAGAGACCAAAGTACGCACAAGTGTTTTGGGTATTCCCGTATTTACAGCATACATCGACATATGGTCACCATTATAAGTACACCATCCAAGAGCTAATTCAGATAAATCCCCTGTACCAATTACAAGTCCGTTCACTTTATTTGCATAATCCATCAATATCTGAGTACGTTCTCTAGCCTGCGAATTCTCAAAAGTTACATCATGTATGTTCTTATCATGATCTATATCTTTGAAATGCTGAGTGACCGCATCAGCTATTGATATTTCCCGAATGGTAATCCCCAAGGATTCCATCAGTTTAATTGCATTGTTATATGTGCGTCCGGTAGTTCCGAAACCCGGCATAGTTATACCATAAATACCTTCGCGAGGAATATTCAATTTATCGAAGGTTTTGATCAATACCAATAAAGCCAAAGTAGAATCCAGCCCACCGGACACTCCTATCACTGCTGTTTTGCTATTAGTATGAAGCAATCGCTTTGCCAACCCACCTACCTGTATCGAAAATATTTCATTACAGCGTTCGTCAAGGGTAGAATCTTGAGCAGGAACAAAAGGAGTTGGAGAGATATAACGATTCAATTCTAAAACACGTTCGGCTTGTCTGTTTTTACCTCGAATATCTATCGCCTTAAAGTCAAGACCATTTAATAATTTGTATTCAGATAAAGAAAATGACTTATTCTTTAACCTATCGTTCCTCAATCGTTCAATATCTATATCTGCAAATATTAACTGACTATCGAATGAAAATCGTTCGGCTTCTGCTAATATAGAACCATTTTCGGCGATCATACTGCTTCCGGCAAAAATTATATCTGTCGTAGACTCCCCATTTCCGGCGGCAGCGTACACATATCCACCGATACATCGGGCAGACTGTTGGCTCACTAACGATTTCCGGTAAATGTGTTTTCCTGTAGTCTCATTACTTGCCGATAGATTAATTATAATATCCGCCCCATTCAGAGAAGAAAGACTCGATGGTGGTATTGGTGTCCATAAATCTTCACATATCTCGATTGCAAAATTGAAATTCTCAGTTCTAAATATCTGTTTTACCCCAACAGGAACAGACTGCTCACAAAGTGAGATTGTTGATTCCAACAATTCGTCCGAAGAAGAAAACCAACGTTTTTCATAAAACTCATTATAATTAGGAAGAAAAGTTTTAGGCACTGCTCCACGTATAAATCCTTCACTAACTACAACAGCCATATTATATAGCCTATTCGATACCTCAATCGGTAAACCAACGACAACAATTACCGATAGCTCTCTTGTAGCATCACATATCCGCAATAAAGAGTTCTGAGCCTTTTCAAAAAGTAACCTCTGAAGAAACAGATCTCCACAAGTATAAGCCGTAATACACAATTCGGGAAATGCGATTACAGAAGCCCCCCTGCTTTCCGCTTCATTTATCTGTTTAATTATTTCAGTTGTATTATAATCGCAATCTGCGACCTTTAGAGAAGGGCTCGCTGCTGCAACTCGTATAAATCCGTAATTATTCATATAGATAATTCATTTTTTTCAATAGACTTTATAAAAATACACATTTCATATTAAAGTCATCTTCGCTTTATTATGCCTATACTTTTAAAATCTAGTTATTACAATATCCTTTTTATTTACATAGTTAGGATATTCAAACGTTGGCATACCGAGTGCCATACCTGCATGAATTGTTCCTTCTATATTTAATAGTTTTGCAACCGGGCTTTTCTTAACCATATCGGATGCAGCACAAATAAAACCAGTATAAAACTGACCAACGCCAAGACTTTCGGCCATTAGAGAACCATTCTGGTAGGCCAGATTGGCATCTTGACGACCAAAACGGACGTCCTTTGGGGTATGGATAAGTATCAAAGCTGTTGATCCCCGTAGTATCCTATCTTTTTTCGCATTAGTAAAGTCATCAACCAAATCCCGTAGATGCGATACTTGCTTATACCCTTCGGGATTAACAAGCTTTACAAGCGGTTTTATCAAAGGATTATATACTTTCGTTACTATCGAAGAAAAAATACTGATTGTAGCTGCTGAAACTTTATGAAGTACTTCGGGATCTGTTACTAATGTAAACTGAACTTGCTGGAGATTCTCCGCCGTAGGGGCAGAGTGAGCCGCTTCAAGTATTTGTTCCAACACCTCTATAGGTATAGCTTGCTTTGAAAACGCCCGATAAGAACGTCGCGATTTGATAAGCGCCATTACTTGTTCGGGGGAAGCCAGTAGGTCAGCGTCTATTTTGTGTACTTTTTGAGGTGGAAAATCTGAATGAATAACCGATCCGGTAGGACAGACAGATACACAGTGCCCACAGCTTATACATGTTTCGATATGATGTATATCAACTTCCGATTTGGCTGTTTCCTGTCCGAATATTACAGTAGGGCATACTTTCACACATCTCCCACACTTTATGCAGCTATCATTTTCAATATCAATATTTATCATTGCTTCACACTCTCTATTTAAAAATTAAAGGTAAATAATAATATCAAAATACTGTATATTTTCTATCATCTTTATCCTTTTTGCGGTTGGATAAAAAACATAAAAGATGACGCAAATTTACTAAAGTTTTTATGTTGTTTATCAGTTTTTTCATGAATCAAAAATATATACCTTTGTTTATAATTTAAAAAGCCCATTCTATGGAATTAAACATAAGCCTGGTTCAAATATTTAGTGCATTTGTCATATTATTCGTTCTGATCGACGTATCAGGATCAATCCCTATATTCCTTAGTTTCAAAGGAGAAGGCAGAGATGTAAATCCGTTACAAGCTGCCATCTATTCATTTATTATAATGACGGCCTTTTTATTTGTCGGAAATTGGATATTAAAACTATTTAATGTAGATGTATCGTCATTTGCCGTAGCCGGTGCACTTGTTATCTTCATCATATCCATAGAAATGATATTCGGTGTGGAGGTTTTCAAAAACGATGCTCCGGGAGGCTCCAAGACTCTTGTTCCGATAGTATTTCCATTGATCGCCGGACCGGGAACATTTACAGTTCTATTGTCTATGCGTGCAGAATATGACGTGTCAAATATTATTATAGCACTATTCCTGAATATGATAATTGTTTATCTGGTACTAAAATATCTAAATGTAGTAGAAAAAATATTAGGAATCGGCGGGGTATATGTATTGCGTAAATTTTTCGGGGTCATTGTAATGGCAATTGCAGTAGGGTTATTCACATCAAATATAAACGCATTACTGAACAGCCTACAATAGGAGGAAAGTATAGAAGCAACTATTTGAGTAAAGAGACTTCCACCTCAAAAACCCCTCCCCAAGAGCTGCCGTCTACCATATCTTCATTAATCAATAACCTGTATATCCCATTTGAGTAAATTTTATAATTCAAATTTGTTCCAAATGGACCGTCACGGTCTCCATTCGGCAATATAATTTGTGAGAATCTGATATTTGCAAGAGAATCCTTTGAGAAAATTTTGGCAGATATACTTTTATTATCTTTCGATTCAAATTCAAGACGTATGGTTTGATTCTTTTTCTTCCGAATATTAGTTTTGCCCTTTCCATTAACCACACTCAATCTAACAATTCCTTGTTCTGAAGGAATCATGACGGGCGTACTTCCGGCTTGCATCAAAGCAGATATACCAACCGCTAATTTTTCATCTTTTTTTTTCTCCGAAGAGCATGCACAGAGAAGAAAACTGATAATGGTTACGGATAGAATTGTCTTGCTCATATACTACTAAGGTTTTATAATGTAGTTTTATAATGGCCATTATAAAACTATACATAATAAAAACATTTAGAGATATCAATTTGTTTAAGCATTTTCTTGTGTTTTCACACAAAAAAAGATAACCCCAATCAGGGTTATCCTATATAAATAAACTAATAAATATTTTCTTAGAATTGGTACATAAACCCAACAGAAAGCACAAACTGAGAATAATTCTTTATCAAGGCCTCTTTTGCTTCGATCTGTATAAAAGAATTTTCAGCTACGTTTACTTGCCCACCAAACCCAATATTTAGCCCGAGACGATTATCGCTATATTTATAACCAAGACCATTGGAACGTCCGGGATCATATGTCCAACGAGTATAGTTCACTCCGGCTATCGGATATAGGGATACTGTTTCTGAGACTCCAAATACATAGTGTCCATCAGCATTAACACCCCATGCACTAAGATTATGTCGATCTACATAATATTTATATTCTGCTGTACCTCTCAAATGCTCTGTAAATCCATATTGGGCACGTAGGCCAATACCGATAGACTCTACTTTAGTACCATAATTGAGGTTACCCGCTAGAGAGAATTTTTCAGTTTGATCCTGAGAGTAAACACTTATTGCAATCGTAAAGCAAAAAAGTAATGTTGTTAAGATTTTCTTCATAAATAACTAATTTGTAGTTCAAAATTATTGAGTTATAGAAATAGAGCACACCATTTTTCAAATTGTCTCACCGAATCTTTACCAAATTTGGATAAGCTGTGTTTCACTTTTTCGGGAGATCTTTCTTCACCAATTTGTGTTTTGGAAAAGAAGCAATCTGCAAAGCAGATGAGTTGCTCTTCAATACTTACGGGTCGCATATCACGATGAGGCAAAGGCATATCTGTTTTTAATATTTCGTCCAATGATATCCCTACCCCTGTATGCCGTTCACAGACCAAAGCATGCTTCGGATATCCCAACTTAAGCAACAGATCGTGTCCAAGATATCCATGACAAACATAAGGGGCCGTACCAAAACACTTTATAGACGGTGCATTGGTAAGGAAGATACCTATATCATGCAGCATAGCAGCTTCTTTCACGAATTGGATATCAACGTCCAGTTCAGGATGGGCTTCTGCCATAGAAACTGCTTTATTCATCACATCTGCACTATGCTGAATAAGAATATCGTATAAATCGGAGCCTTTTTTGTAATAATTTTCGATGATAGCCAATGTATTCATTTTGAATTATATCTATATTAATATAAAAAATATGTAAGTTTGTATAATAACTTTACTTTCCCAAAACAAATTTATAATGAAAAAGCTCTGTCTTTCACTCTTCATATTTTTAATTTGCAGCTCAAATATAATAGTTTTTGCTCAAAACTTAACTCTTGGAGCAGATAGATTAGATCAGTTATTATCTTTTACCCAAAATAAAAAGGTTGCCTTGGTAATAAACCAAACGTCTATATTATCCGATGGAACACATATCCTGGATGCGTTATTATCACGCAACACTCATATTGTCAAAATATTTGCACCCGAACATGGTTTCAGAGGAGATGCCGATGCAGGAGAAAAAATTGTGGATGGAAAAGACAGTAGAACCGGAATCCCTCTAATTTCATTATATGGAAAAAATTATAAACCTTCGACCGAACAGTTAAATGATGTCGATATTATCATTTTTGACATACAAGATGTGGGAGCTCGGTTCTATACTTATATCAGCACTATGCATTATGTGTTGGAAGCTTGTGCCGAAAACAACAAACAATGTATCGTCCTCGATCGTCCCAATCCGAACGACCAAATTGACGGCCCGGTTCTCGATCTCAAATATAAATCGTTTGTAGGGATGCATCCTATTCCCATACTTCATGGGCTGACAATAGGAGAGTTGGCCGAAATGATCAATGGAGAAGGCTGGCTGAAAAATAAGACAAAATGCAATTTGAAAGTAATACCTATGATAGGTTGGAAACACGGGCAATCTTATTCATTACCCATAAAACCTTCTCCAAACCTACCTAACGACCAGTCAATTTATCTATACCCATCGTTATGCTTTTTTGAGGCTACTAATGTAAGTGTCGGACGAGGTACAGACTTTCCATTTCAAGTAATAGGTGCTCCTAACAAGAAGTATGGAGTGTTCAACTTTACGCCGCAATCTAATGAAGGTAATAAAAGCCCATTAAATCTCAATAAAACTTGTTATGGAAAAGATTTGAGAGATTACAAATCATTATCTAGAGGTATAGACTTAAGCTTTTTAATCGATTTCTATCACAAATCGGGACAAGGAGCCGCCTTCTTCACAAATCCTGAATTTATGGATTTACTCGCAGGAACAAACTCCCTCAGGTTACAAATACTAAAGGGAGGTTCAAAGGAAATGATTTACAAAAATTGGGAAAATGATCTGAATACTTACAAAACAATGCGAAAGAAATATTTGTTGTATCCGGAGAATTAACTCATAAAAATAGAAGATATGTCTGATATTGATAAAAAATGTCCGCTTTGCGGGAAAGATAGACAAGAAGGAGAAACTTTTTGTAGCGACTGTCAGGAAATTGCAAAAAATGCATATCCAGAAGAATTACTATCTCATATAGAGGGAAATGAGACTTCTTTACCGGAAATAAATGAGTCAATAACAGATGAAACAATCGAAGAATCAAGTGAGGCGGAAGTTACTGAAAAGGGGGCGAACGATGACCATCCGGTAAAAAGCAATAAAAAATCAATTATTTTCCTCCTTGCAGGAGCTGTTCTTATGGTTCTAATAGGTGGAATAGGTTCCTATATTCTTTTACAAAACAAGAGTGCGGAAGAAACAGAAATAGCCTATTGGAACAAATGTATAGTGGAGAATACGCCCTTGAGCTATGCCAAATATCTGGTTCAATATCCAGAAGGGAAATATAGTATTGAAGCTCACAACAAAATAATGGAACTACGAGAGGATGAACGCAAAGAATGGCAACAACTACGTAATTCTAAAAATATAAATGCTCTCTTCAGCTTTCTTACCGACCATCCTGAAACGCCTTACACCCGCGAAATCAAGCAAGCGATAGATTCTCTTTGCTGGATTGAAGCACTAAACCAAAATACGGCTGATGCTTATAAAGCATATATAGATAATGTAAAAATAGGCCGTTATATAGGAGAGTATCTTGACATTGCGCAACAAAAATTTGATTATCTTAGTCAGCTCAAAATCATAGAAGGAGAGGAACTAAAAGAGGTTAAAGTACTGATATCCGACTTTTTTAAAGCACTGACTTCTGTTAATAAAAAAGAGATACAGAAAAAAACAGCACCAATATTGAATATATTTAACAAATCACATAACCAAGAGAATACGGCAATAGCAGATTCAATAAAGACGAATCATAAAAAGGATAGAATAAAAAGCGTTTCTTATTCGCCTCAGTTAGATTCTTTGCAAGTAATAAAGGATAATAACAACATATATTTTATCAGTAATATGCACTTGAATATAGAAACGAATTACACAACGGGTAAAACCAAGAAAACAGTTTCTGGCAGTCGTGCTGAAATAGAGCTAAATGAAAATAAATTGGTAAGGGCTTTAATTATCAACAAAGACTGATCCGGTTGTTTATTAATGATATAGAATATTTACAATGAGTACGATTTTAATTATTATTGCTGTATTATCTATCATCTTCAAGTTGGTAAATGCTTACAATGAACCCAAGCAAGGGCCAATAAGTAGCCCTGAAAGCATAAGTGATATTCCTCTAAGGAATGTTTTGAATAGATATAGCGATTTTTCGGCGAATATGATTGTCGAAAGCTCTGTAAACCTTTACCTCTTTGCTCTGAACAGACGAGATAAAGAGTTTATTGTTATCTGTGATCCCAATACTGTATACCGACTATCTTACGATAAACTCAAAGACTACGTTGTAAAGAAGTTAGAGAATAGTACAATTGCACTGAATCTCTTTACTACCTTACCCCAAAAACCGGTTATCTTTATAAGCTGTTTCAACGAAGCACGTATTTTGGCAAAAGAAGCTGAGTCCGGTCAACATGTTACCTCAATAGATCTGGACGATCTGTACAACATAGAACTGGAAAAAATCGAAGAACTAGCACTCCTATTGGACGAAATACTAGCCGTAAATGAAAATATCTTGGAAGAACATCTTCAGTCCCCTTATGTAGAAGATTATACTGGATTAGATCAGGATCGGGATACTATTACAAATATAGAAATTCAGATTGTAGATACAACAAAAGAAGAAAGAGCTTACACAAGAGAAGAGGAATCAATAAAAGAAGAGGAGCCTTCATATGTATACGAAGAACCGTTAGTTATTATACCTTCTGTTCCAACACTTGAAAAACAAGAACCTGCCGAAGAAGAATCAGAATTATCGACCACGAATAACAACAACCCTGAAAATGTAACACTTCCTGATGAAAATATACAAATATCTTTAACTGAAATAGAGGAATACTCTCGAGGTAAATTTCTGGACTCGGACATTCAATCCGCATTCAGCGAAGCTCGTATGAAAGGGAAGAAGCACATTTATATTACAAAAGAGCAATTAGAAAACTTAAAGAAATAATAATTTTATTCCAATTAATTTATCTATAGATATTTGGAGAACTAGGTTGTCAGATAAATATCTGAAGAGATCTGAAAAATGAGCAAAACCTGTACACTTTTGTCACCTTTTAGTTAAAATTATATTGCGTTCTTACTTTTTAGAGAAGAGAGTGATAACTATCTATATCTTTTCTCTAATATAACTCATTATTTGTAACTAAAAAACATCTATCTTTGAT
>NZ_JAEPKU010000019.1 GCF_016652235.1 Dysgonomonas sp. Marseille-P4677 | reverse complement strand
TCTCTCTCTCTCTCTCTCTCTCTCTCTCTCTCTCTCTCTCTCTCTCTCTCTCTCTAATAAAATAGGCTTAAGCTCCAAATTTTCAGAAGAAAAAATGAATCCTAGTATTGTAAAATATCTTATTAAATTGAGCATTAATTTGGTAAATTATGTAGTTACTCATTATTGTAGTCAAGCTCCTAATCGTTAAATCAAAGAGGGGAATCCTTCCTCGTTAAGTAAAGCTTAATAAATATTAACATGTCAATATTAAGGAATAGATTAGAAAATAAGGGTATCCTATTAGTCAAAAAAAGTATCTTAATCAATTAAAAGCTGATTAAGATACTTTTTTTAGGGAATATACCTAGAATCTTATTTTTTTTGCCGATATTCCTTAGGGGTCATATTGTATTTTTTAAAGAATTCTCTGTAGAAATATGACTTATTGGTGATGCCTACTTTATATATTATTTCCTGAATAGTGAGATTAGTAGCTATAAGAAGTTTTGCGGCATATATAAATCGATAGTCTTTAATATAATCATTAGGAGAAAGGCTTGTTATTTTTTTGAATTTCCGATAAAGATTACGCGTGTTCATACCTAACTTATCAGCAATGAATTCGGGACGGAGGTTCTCCGATTCTATATTGTCAGTGATTATTAAAGTCACAGAGTCCATAAAGTCTTTGTCTTCTTGATGGATCAATTGTCCATCAGAATATTCATAAGCACTTTCAGGAGAATAATAATAATCTTTAAGTTCTGTTTTTACGGCAAGCAGTCTGTTTACAACTGAACTGAGTACTATTGCAGAGAAGGGTTTAGTCAGATAAGCATCTGCCCCAATGTTAAAACCGGCAGCCTGTTCTTTCTCACTTATTTTAGCTGATATTATAATTAGAGGAATGTGTTTCGTGAATTTATCAGCTTTTAGCCTATTTATAAATTCCATTCCGTCAATATCAGGCATCATAATATCTGTTATGATAAGAGTGGGACTCTGAGATTCGATCATTTTCTGAGCTTCTTCAACATTGTAGGCCCCCTTTATGTCAAAATCTTTAGACAACATATCAGAAATTAGCCAAACTATATCTTTGTTATCATCTACTACTAGAATAGTTGGTCTTTCAGGTTGTTTCTTAGCGCTGAGGTTCTCTAATATAGAGGAGGTGTTTGAAGACGAATTAGTAATATCTTCGCTGGAAACAATATTATTTGTTGTCACTGGAATATATGGTAGCGTCACAACGAATTCAGCAAACTCTCCAACCACACTACTTACCTTGATTTCTCCTTGTAAAGCTTCTATTATATCACGGCAAATAGATAGCCCTATACCATGACTAGATGAAATCAAAGATGTTCCGGGAGTCATATTGTCAAGGACATGGTAGCGTTCAAATATGAATGGTATCATGGATTCGTCTATGCCTTTCCCTGTATTATATACTTTCAGTTCTAATGTATTGTCTTTTATGTATGATGAAACTTTAACTAAACCGTCTTCCACTGTGTATTTAAATGCGTTAGAAATTAGATTAACCAGAACTCTATTAAAACCGGCCAGATCAACATTCCATACCAAATCATCCGAGATAGAAACATCAACTTTAATCCTTTTCTGTTCAGCGATGGGTGTAAACCATCCTAAATGCTTATTTACAAGGTCAGATACAGAAACTTCTTCAATATTACCAAGGTCGAACTTAGTTTCTTCCATTTTCCTGAAATCAAGAATCTCTTGGATAAGATTATTCAGACTATTCACATTGTCACGCAAAACGCTGGTATACTTTCTTAGGTTATTATCAGCTGTGGCAAATCTCTCAACATGATCACTAACTCCATTGATAACTGTAAGCGGAGTACAAAACTCGTGTGTAACATTAGTAAAGAAATTCAATTTTGCTTCTAGTAATTTGTCTTTTTGTTCTTCTTTTATTTTTCGGGCTATTTGTTTTTGTTTGTTGAGTATTCTTTTGCGAATTATATTTATTGTGAGAATGCAGGCTAGTACAAATAAAGAGACATAGCCCATATATGCCCAACTTGTAAGATACCATGGAGGCATTCTTCTGATATGTAGGCTATAGTATTTTGCTTCAGAGTCGAATACATCACTTTTATACTTTACTCTCAGGGTATAGTCTCCATAAGGAAGATTTGTAAAAGTTATTTTATTTATCTTCTGGAGATCAGTCCATTCAGTGTTGTAATTGTCTAATATATACGAGTATTCGTAATTCTCTCCATTGATATAATCTAAAGCGACAAAAGAAATGGTAAACATGGAGGTACTGGTCGGTAACTCCAGATAACCGTTTTTAGAGTTTAAATAATCGTTTAATGTATGACTTTCACCCGATATATTTAAGTCGAAAAAATATAAATCCGGTTTATAATCGATCTGTAAATTACTCTCCTTGGGCTCTACCCATGTCAGGCCATTTATGCCGCCAAAGAAAAGTCTGCCGGTATACAGGCATTTTTGATAAGCATCATCAGAAAACTCAGTAACCTTCAGATCAGAAGATGAATAATTATGAAAAAAATCGTTATGAGGATTATATTTTATCAATCCTTTGTTAGTACTCAGCCATATACATCCGTCCAAATCTTCTAATATTCCATGTATCATATCATTGATCATCCCATTCCTCCGGTCGAATTGTTTCATAGTAATACTTCCATCATCTGAAAATCTCATTCGGGTCAAGCCTGAACTAGCTCCGATGTAATATGTTGAATCTTTACTTTTATAAACGGAAAGAACATCGCCAATAGCTGAATTTTCAGCATTTTCCATTTGTACAAATTCATATTGTTTGTCCTTAATATTAAATTTGGCTATACCATACCCACCTCTACTGCCTACATAGAGAATCGAATTGCCATCATAAGACATGGAATGAAATTCATTGCAAACATTATCTCCTTTTTTTAAGATATACTGCCCAACTGATTTTATTGAAAACTCGGACTTGTTGTCTTCTAATATGACCTCTAGTAATCCATCACCGGCTGTAGCGATCCACAAGGTAGAGGCATTAATTTCACAAATAGAGTGTACACGTCCTATTTGAGTACCTGCTTTTCCTGATAGAGTTTTGACTTTATTGTCTTTATAGGAATAGTAAGAAAGGCCAGGACCTTCGGTTCCTATCCAAATAATATTGCGATATTTACTTCTTAAGAAACAGAATACGAGATTACTGGATAGGCCGTTTTTTGTAGTGTAAGAAGTAAACTGGGATTGGGATATTTTTTTATTATTGAGCAGATTGTAGTTTTTAATTTGCATTATACCATCACCTTTTGTACCTACCCATAAATTACTAAATTCATCGGTATAAATAGAGCGTATAGGCTTCTGAGTGCCCGGCAGTAAATCATCAAACATTATATTGCCAAAAAGATCATGCCTTTTATAATACATCTGTACACCACGACCATCTGTTCCTATCCACAGTATATCTTGTTTTTTATCTTTTAATAAACAAAAAGTTCTGACTCCTAGATTTATAGGTTCTGACTTGTCGTTGTTTTGCATATCAAGCCTCATCAGTCCACTTTCTCTAAATGCGATGAATAAGTTATCTTTAAAAGATGTTACTTTAGATATGGCACCGTATTTCTCTATGAGAGCAGATAAGTTTAACAAATAAGTCTTTTTGGAATTAGCAATGTCATATAAATACAATTCCCTGTCGGCTGTAATATAATATATAACACCATCTTCATAAAAGGCATTCATTATATTTCCGTGGCGGAGGTTAAGATCTTTACTTCCCAGACTGATATCAGATACTTTTGTTCCTTCAATGACATTGACTATTTTCATACTTCCGTCTGCCGTAATTATAAAGAAGTTTTTTTTGCCGTCAGTGAAGAATGCTTTCACATTATTCATATCTGCTCCTGGTAAATGAATATCAATAAAGTTCTTAATCTTAGGCATGTAATACGAAATATAATTTCTTTTACAGATAACCATCGTGTTTCCACTTTCATCGGCAGCTAACAACCTTGCTTCGGGCAGTTCCGGATAAGACTCCACTACTTTTCTGCTCTTTAAAGAAAACTTATTTAGGCCCAAGAAGGTAGATATCCAAAGATGATCTCTATCAGCCTGCGATATATTGTGAACTATGTTGCTGCAAAGGGAAAATTCATTGTTTAATTCGGAGCGATATACGAAAGTACTCTTCCCGTTATATAGATTCAAACCGTCATATGTTCCTATCCACATGTATCCATCCATATCCTGATGCATAGACAATACCGCGTTATTAGACAAATCGAGGTTGTTGCCCCTATATAGACTATATGAGGCTTGAGTCGTCTCCACTATAGAAAAGCAGATCAGTAAAAGCAAGAATGATTTTACAAGAAGATGTATACTTTCTTTATTTAGGGCATAATGTAATTGGGTCATAGAAGGCTGGCTCAAATAAATCGATTATAATAGTTAAATAAGGGAACAGGTCGAACAATTAATTTACTTCTACAAAAGTAATAAAAGTGAGCAAGTATCAATTCAGAAAAACAGATTAACAATCTTTCTATTTGATAATCTTCAAATATACTCATTCCGAATTATAATTTAACTAAAAGGTGACAAAGTTGTACACTATTATCAGGATATTCGATGTTTCATGTCCGGTGAAGGATATGAATTCTATTTCTCAACTATAGATAAAGATGTAATATCTTGGCAATGAATTGTAGATAAAAAATAAGAGTAACCAGCCGTAGCTGATTACTCTTATGATAACCAAACAATATAACCTATAAAAAATTAAAGCGGGTATTCTTCAAAAGCATACAATACTGTAGATAAGTAGCGTTCGCCCGAATCAGGTAGTAGGACTACAATGTTTTTGCCCTGATACTCAACCTTATTTGCCAGCTGTGCAGCGACATAAGCCGCAGCTCCTGACGAAATACCGACTAATAGCCCTTCTTCTCGGGCAAGTTCGCGACTGGTACGGATAGCATCATCGTTGCTTACCTGTATAACCTGGTCTACAAAAGATGAATTATATGTTTTAGGTATAAAACCTGCACCAATACCCTGTATCTTGTGCGGTCCGGGTTTTCCTCCCGATATAACGGGTGAATCGGCCGGTTCTACGGCTACTATTTTTACATTCGGATTATATTTTTTTAATACCTCTCCGACTCCGCTTACCGTACCTCCTGTACCAACTCCTGCAACAAATACGTCTACCTTACCATCTGTATCGCGCCAAATCTCTTCAGCTGTAGTGCGTCTGTGTACAGCAGGATTAGCCGAATTTGTAAATTGTTGAAGAATTACAACTTTCGGGTTTTCCTTCTGTAACTCTTCAGCTTTTGCAATAGCTCCTTTCATACCTTCAGGCCCGGGTGTTAAAACAATATTGGCGCCTAAGGCTTTGAGAAGGTTGCGACGTTCTATGCTCATCGTTTCCGGCATAGTAAGAGTTAGTTTATAACCCTTGGCGGCAGCAACAAATGCAAGTCCAATACCGGTATTTCCACTGGTTGGTTCTACCAATTCACTGTCAGAATTTAGTATTCCCGATGCTTCAGCATCTTCTATCATAGCATTGGCTATTCTATCTTTTACGCTTGACGCCGGATTGAAATACTCTAGTTTAGCGATTAAGTTAGCCTTTAGTCCATGTTTTTTATTATAGTTCGAAAGCTCTAGAAGAGGAGTATTACCAATCAGATCAGTTAGTTTTTTTGCTATTTTTCCCATAAGATTATATTTTAAAATTTTTTGTTATTAACTATCACAAATATACGCCCTATTTCATATATGTAAAATCGCTAAAACAAGGTATTTTTATACCATATTTATGGTATATTTTAAGGTAAAAAATATTAAAGTAAAAAAAGTTAAGGGGTATATGAAGTGTAAATTATTAGCCTTACATTCGTATCACCTTAGTTATAATCTTATAGACTATACAGTAAAAACAATTATGTAACAAATAGTGTTTTGATTTATAAACTAATATTTTGATACTAAATGATCATGGAGATAACTGAATTATATAAGATTTACAAACAATATCCAGAAGTTTCTACCGATACACGCAATAGCCCGAAAGGATCTATCTTTTTTGCATTGAAAGGAGCAAACTTTAATGGAAATGAATACGCTGAGAAAGCAATAGATTTAGGTTGTAGCTATGCCATAGTAGATGAAGAAAAATACGCAACCCGCCCTAATATAATATTGGTCAATAATTGCCTGGAAACATTGCAGGAATTGGCAAAACACCATAGGAAACAATTCAAAACGCCAATTATAGGTATAACCGGAACGAACGGGAAAACAACCACGAAAGAGTTGGTGACATCTATTCTATCTCAAGAATATAATGTGCTTTCAACCCAAGGCAACCTGAATAACCATATCGGTGTACCATTAACGATACTTCGGATAAAAAAAGAACATGAGATAGCCGTTGTAGAAATGGGTGCTAGCCATGTAGGAGAAATAAAACTTCTAGCTGAAATAGCACAACCAAATTATGGGCTGATTACCAATATAGGACATGCGCATATAGAAGGTTTCGGGTCTTTTGAGAATGTTATTAAGGCTAAAGGTGAGCTGTACGAATATATACGTGGAACACGTGATGGTAAGATATTCATCGATTATGATAATGCATTGCTTCGTGAGATGGCAGAAGGAATAACATCTATCCATTATGGGTTGGAGGATGATCTCTTTATTTCTGGAAAAGTGTTGTCTATCAGTCCTTATCTTGAGTTTGAGTGGAAATTTGGCAGTAAGCGTAATAAGGTGAAAACGAGATTGATAGGTGAATATAACTTGCCTAATGTTTTGGCTGCAATTACAGTGAGCAAATATCTTGGTGTGAAATCTTCTTTAATATGCAAGGCTATAGAAGAATATGAACCGACTAACAACCGCTCACAATTGAAGGAAACTGAAAAGAATATGCTAATTATAGATGCATATAATGCAAATCCGACAAGTATGCTTGCTGCATTAGAAAATTTTGATCGTATGGACGTAAGCCATAAAACTCTAATTTTGGGTGATATGAAAGAGCTGGGACCTGATACGGATATGGAACATCAAAAAATAGCAGACTACGTTTCTCATCACAAATTTAATAAGGCAATATTTATCGGAGACAATTTTAGTAGGGTTAAAACAGACTATCCACGGATTAAAGATATGAATGATTTGAAAGAATTTTTGGATAAAAATCCGATAGAAAACAGTTATGTCCTACTCAAAGGTTCTCGAAGTATACAACTCGAAAAATGTATAGAAATGTTGTAAGAATACTAATATGGAATGGGGAAACAATATAATTGATAATTTAAGCTGGTCAGATAATATAATTAACAGAGAAGGAAAAGAGCTTGTTGCAAAGGAGATATCGGCTAAACTTAAAGACGGTGAAGTTATCGGTGTAGGATCGGGTTCGACCGTATATCTTGCGCTTATCGCAATCGCCGCAAGATTAAAGAAAGAGCATCTACAGATTCAAGCAATTCCATCGTCTCACGAAATATCTATGGCTTGCATCCAATTGGGAATTCCTCAAACTACCTTATTGGACAAAAAGCCCGATTGGACCTTTGACGGTGCAGATGAAGTAGATCCTGCCCGAAATTTAATAAAAGGCAGAGGTGGCGCGATGTTTAAGGAAAAATTATTGATTCGTAATAGTACAAAGGTGTTCATTATTGTCGATGAGTCGAAGTTTGTGGAGCGACTGGGATCGAAATTTCCTATACCTATAGAGATTTTTCCATCCTCCTTACTCTATGCAGAGCAAGAAATAAAAAATCTTGGAGCAACAGATGTTCAATTAAGGCTGGCAAAAGGAAAAGATGGACCTGTCATAACAGAGAATGGAAATTTTATTATCGATGCGTGGTTTGATGCTATAGATAACAAATTAGAGGGGCAACTCAAGTCAATAACAGGAGTTCTCGAAAGTGGGCTTTTTATGGGATATGATGTGGATATCCTTGTTTCGAAATAATAGTGCTATATATAAAATATAAATTGCCATAACTGATAATAATATTATTAGTTATGGCAATTATTTTAAGAATATTATAGGTAAATGAGCCTTATTCGGCAAATTTTAAACCATTCAGTTTTTTCCATCCGCCACGTGTAAAATCAGGTATTTCAACAGGGGCAGAATTATTGTCAAGTGATATCTCTGTCAAAGGTATCAGACAGCACCACTCAGCCAAATCATATACATCCATATCCAAAGGCAGACCTTTTTGAAGGCAATAGATCAAACGATAATCCATAACAAAGTCCATGCCTCCATGGCCTCCTACTTGTTTTGCTTTTTCTTCTATATCCTTAACGATAGGATGTTTGTATTTCTGCATTAATGCCGATTTCACATCTTCAGGCACAAAACTATGTGCTGTCAGGTTTTCATGATTAGCTGCAATGGTAGAGTCTATCTCTCCTCCATCCAAGGCATACCCCTGTACTGGATACTTGTTGGCAAAACCTTTTGTTCCTGTCAATTGATACATTCTGCTATATGGGCGTGGAGAAGTGACATTATGCTCTATTAAAATTGATTTTCCATTTTCGGTACGTATCATTGTAGAAGTATGGTCTCCGTTTCTGAAATCTTTGGCGTCTCTACCTGTTTTCTCTTTAATATATTGAGGGTTGCCGATAGCTTTGGTATCCATTGCCACAAGATAGTTTAATTTATCGCCACGATGTATATTCATTGCCTGGCACACAGGGCCTAGTCCGTGAGTAGGGTATACATCGCCACGATGGTTTTCGTTAAAGTCCATGCGCCAATTGTTCCAATACTCTCCCCAGTATGGTTGTAATCCATGAATATATGCTCCTTCGCCATGGATAACATCACCCAGAAGTCCTTGTTGTACCATATTTAATGTAGTCAATTCGAAAAAGTCATAAACGCAATTTTCTAGCTGCATACAATGTTTGCGTGTCTGTTCTGATGTATTGATCAAGTCCCAAATCTCATCCATTGTTACTGCCGCAGGTACTTCTATAGCAACATGTTTGCCATCTTTCATTGCTTGAATGCCTATCATTGCATGGCTCTTCCAGTCTGTAGCTATATAAATAAGGTCCACATTCGGTAAAGCCGTAACCTTTCGCCAGACAGAAGTATCTCCATAAAACTCTTGAGCTTTCGCCAATCCGCGCTTTTCGAGCATGGCATTTACTTTATTCGTGTTTTTTTCTTCCACATCGCATAAAGCGACAATTTCAACACCCGGTATATGTGTCATACGTTCCACAGCTCCGGGACCACGCATTCCCAGGCCTATAAATGCTATACGAACAGTAGGTATGGGATCGTTCTGCAATGCTAAAACATCTGTTTGTCCTTGTGCACGAGCAGGTGTCGGTGTTGCAATAACCGAAGAAGGCTTTGTCTGCTGCTTTACACATCCTGCTAAAGTGAGAGAGATAATAAATAGTGAGATAATTTTCTTCATGGTAAAATTTTAAATATTTGAACGTTGAGTCAACTAAATTTTATACATATTAGGATTTGTTCAAAATACTAACTCATAGGTTGAGGCCACTCTATTCGGGCAGAGGTATCTCATCTAAGGCTCTTTATATTCAGACAAATTCACTTAATAGTGTTATGTAGATTTAGGTCAAAAAAAGAATTCCACAGTAATAAAAAACATGAATATACTACTTGTATATATCGTACAACAAATATATCATTTTTCTTTCATATCTATACGAGTTGATTTGTAGTTTTCTTACATGAACAAAATTGTGAGATGTAAATAAATCATGTACTTTTACATCTTAAAAACTATAACTGAAAACATAATAGAAATGGGTGGTTTTTTTGGTACTATCTCAAAATCACCTTGCGCTACGGATTTATTTTACGGCACCGATTACAATTCTCATTTAGGTACGCGCAGGGGAGGAATGGCAACATTACACGAGGGCAAGTTTATGCGCTCAATTCACAATCTCGAAAATTCTTATTTTCGCTTACGCTTTGAAGCCGATCTCGACAAGTTTAAAGGAAATTCAGGGATAGGTATTATTAGTGATACTGATCCTCAACCGATATTTATCAGTTCGCATTTGGGAAAATATGCTGTAGTCACGGTGGCCAAGGTAAATAATCTGGAGGAACTAGAAAATGAATTGCTCGCAAAGGGCTGTCATTTCTCTGAGCTGAATTCAGGGCAAACCAATCAGACAGAGCTTATTGCCCTTCTGATATCTCAGGCAGATACTTTTTTAGAAGGGATTGAGCTGGTTTATCAAAAGATCAAGGGATCATGTTCTATGCTAATTCTTACAGAAAAAGGTATTATCGTAGCACGCGATAAGTGGGGACGTACTCCTGTATTAGTAGGAAAAAAATATGGAGCTTATGCTGTGTCGAGCGAACCTTGCAGTTTTCCTAATCTAGATTTCGAAGTTGAATATAATGTAGGGCCAGGAGAAGTCCTGTTGCTTGAAGCAGATCGAATGACTCAGTTGCGAAAACCGAATAAAAAAATGCAGGTTTGTTCATTTCTCTGGGTTTATTATGGGTATCCTGTTTCGGACTATGAAGGCGTAAATGTGGATGCAGCACGTTATGCAAGCGGTTTAACAATGGCAAAGAAAGACGATACGATAGCCGATTACGTAGCCGGCATTCCTGATTCCGGAATAGGAATGGGGCTCGGTTATGCAGAAGGTAAAGGAATTCCATATCGTAGGGCTATTATAAAATACACACCTACATGGCCTCGTAGCTTTACTCCGGCAAATCAGAATATACGTGATCTGGTTGCAAAAATGAAATTAATCCCTAATCGTAATCTTCTTAAAGACAAACGTGTTATTTTTTGCGATGATTCTATTGTACGTGGTACGCAACTAAATGATAATGTGAATATACTTTATGGATATGGTGCGAAAGAAGTTCATATGCGGATCGGAAGTCCTCCTATTATACATACTTGTCCATACTTGGGTTTCACAGCATCGAAATCAGCAATGGAATTAATCACCAGACGGACTATTAAAGAACTGGAAGGAGATGACTCTAAGGATCTGGATAAATATGCTACCACGGATTCGGAACAATATACAAATATGGTAAACAGTATCCGTGAAAAACTCAATATAACAACATTAAGATTTAATACTGTTGAAGATTTGGTATCATCGATAGGTTTACCAAAGGAATGTGTTTGTACTCATTGTTATAATGGACAAGATATAGAAGATTAATAAAATAAGTTTTATATAGAAAAGGACTCAATCAATATAAGATTGTGTCCTTTTGTCTGTCATACGTTTTCCTGGTTATTATATCCGTATTCAAGCCTTGGAGGAATAAGAAAATATAGCTGTTGCTTATTCCCTTTCTTTATTCAAGAGAGTGAAATAGTTATTATTATCTTGTATCCATACGGTAAATCCCCTAGATTTTAATTTATCTATGATCGGAACCGGTTTAAAAGGTGTGATAATCTGTAAAATTTCATCTTTTGACAATCCTTTCGCTAAATCTAATATTTCTTGCATAGGACTTTGTCCCGATTCAATAACCGGACAAGCATCGAATATTGCTCTTATTTTCTCTTTATCAAACCAATATGGAGGTTCAGATTTTTCATTGCCACTATCTTCTATATCTTGAACATCTATAGTTGATAATCCAACAGCTTTTCTTAACTCTTGTACCATCAGGGCAGGTGGTATGCCGGCTACTCCAGCTGCTTGCTGTAGAGAAGTAATTTTAGCTACAGTACGCCGGAGTATCGGATTTTTTAATTTGGCAAAAGCAGGTGATAATTCAAGTAATTTAGTTTCCAATTCAGGATAATTCTTAAGCAGGTCTGCAACTTTTGTCTGTAAAGTAATATCCATTTGGCTCTTATTTATTTGTATAAGATAATAGACGTTGGTCTCCCTCAACCTTTTTCAATTCAGTTATGTCCTGAGTAACTTCTATCACACCTAAATACTCATTATCATTTCCTCTAAGGGCCGTGTATTCTATATATACAAAGTGCCCCATAAACGAAGATATCCAGAATGTCGCTTTGTTTTCTTTACCACTCTTAAAGTCGCTGATTATTTGTTCTACAATATGTACGCTACCCGGAGGATGGCACAGGCGCACATCACGTCCGATGATGGAACGATTCCGGTCAAATATTTTTTTTGTTCCATGTGAAAAGAATTTGACTTTGTCATTCTTATCTACAAAGGTTATATCGATAGGCAATGTTTTGAATAAAGCTTCCAGTTCTTTTATATTGAAACTCCCCGACGAAAGTTGTATGGCCTCACCAGATTGATAAATTGGTTCACCAGCAGTTGCTCCTTCTGGAACCCACTCCGTTTGTGGATCATACAGAGTAAATCCAAATTGTGGAGTTTCGGTATAAATCTGGTACCAGTCTTCATTAGTCAAAATATCAAGACTCATAGGAAGTAATATTTCTTCCTCTTTCATTATCATACCTTCTATAGCTTCTACGGTAGGCAACAGTACCATTAATATGAGAGTCAGGACTTCTTCCGGTAGAATTGGCTCTTTTGAGGATAAAGCTTCATGAGCAGCGTTAAGGAACGCACGAGTTTCGTCATGTTTACCCCACATTACTTTAGGCGGACCTGTTATTCCGGCTTTCTCAAGGAAAGGGAATAATAGATATTCTTTTCTTTTGTAATGCTTTTCTACATCCGAAAGAGCATTGAAAGCGCCTTTCAGTTGTAGCAAATACTCTTTTACATCTTCCTCTTTTAGTTTATTCCCTTTATTAAACAACTCTTTTACTTTATCAATGTATTCCTCAAGAGCTCTGTTTTCACGTTTAAGTGTATCTACCGGATGTCCGGGAGGTACTGTCTTAGCCGCAGACGTATCTATACTGCCATCCAATACCATCGTGTGAATATCGCATAGACGCAATACTTCTTCTTCGGGCAAACCTTCAGCTATGAGTTCTTGCTCTACTTCTACCACTTCGTTATATGGAACAGAGCGTAATAAATCTACCAATCGGTTTTTTACAACCTCGGGAGCCTCATTGTTATGAAGCTGGAGAATTAAGTGCTTAAGCAACTCTTTCCTCTTTTGCGAATTGTTTATTAGTTCACTCATAATCAACCTCTGATCATAGTTAACAACATCTTGAATTTCTCCACAGCGAGCAATGCATGTGTTATATTTGCAGGCATTATAATACTCTCGCCTTGTTTCACAACAACAGGTGTTCCCCCGATCTTAATTTCCGCCTCACCATCAAGTATCTGTACCATTGCATCAAACGGAGCGGTATGGTCACTTAATCCCTGCCCTTTGTCGAAAGAAAATAAAGTAATATTACCCGCATTACTTTTCAATACTTGTTTACTTATAATTCCACCATCCGAGTAATCTACAGATGCAGCTAAGTTTAGTATACTTCCTTTTTTAAATATCTCGTTCATCGATTCTTGTATTTTAAATTTACGATGTAAAGTTATGAGTGTGATGATAGATAATTTGTAGCATATGTTACACTTCGAAGTTTTTTGAGAGGATATTAAGAAAATAAAATATTTAACGTCTAAATCCAGATTCGCATAATTAATAAAATATTATACCTTTGTAGCCAGTTTTGGTGTCATTCTTCCGTATTCTCGGATAAATAATGAAAAGGGAATCAGGTGTAAATCCTGAACAGACCCGCTGCTGTAAGCTTCGCCAAAGTCTTTGAATAATACTCAGGCCACTGTTTCAAAAGAATGGGAAGGCATTTCAAAGAAGAAGTAAGTCAGAAGACCTGCCAGAATTATTTAGTTAAAGCTCGAGGTATAGGCTTAAAACTTAACTGACTGCATCCATGTTGTCTTTTAACCCTATTCTAAAAGCATCTGTTACTCTAAAAAATGAGTTTTTGAGATGTCTGATTATGTAACATTTATTTCTCTTGGTCCGGGAGATCCGGAACTTATATCCTTAAAAGGATTAAAATCTTTACAAAAGGCAGATTTTATTTTTTGTCCTTCTACATCGCTTTCGGGAGGGAGAATTTCTTCGCGGGCCTTAGATATATTACTTGAACTGGGCATTGGCAAATCGAAGATTAAATTGTTTGATATTCCTATGAGTAAAAATCGTTCTTTAGCAATCGACAGCTACCGTAAGGTGTCTGATGAAATAGCTTTTTTATACCGGAAAGGATATGAAATAGCTGTGACAGCAGAAGGACATGCTGGTTTTTATTCATCGA
Organism: Dysgonomonas sp. Marseille-P4677; assembly: GCF_016652235.1. Classification (GTDB taxonomy): domain Bacteria; phylum Bacteroidota; class Bacteroidia; order Bacteroidales; family Dysgonomonadaceae; genus Dysgonomonas. Next base: position 32,037 of record NZ_JAEPKU010000019.1, on the reverse strand, counting down.
GTTACTACATAGAAGAAGATTTGATAGCAAGGAATATCTTGACACAACAGATAGCTGGTATTCCGGCTTTCATAGCTTGCGGAGCTTTAGCAAATATCCATATAGTAAAACAGGAAGAGGAGCTTAATGTTATACCGGGTATTATATCTTTTGAAGAACTTTTCAATAGGATAGAAAAGGGTAAAACTCTAGTTGTGATGAAAGCTTCCCAGTGCGAAAGTGTAATAAAGCAGGCTGTAATAGAGATTCCAAATATTACGATTCATTATTTTGAGAATGCAGGAATTGTAAATAAAGAGTTGTACACGCAAGACAAGTCTGAAATCCTTTCCCAAAAATTTCCATACTTCTCTCTTATTATTATTCATAAATAAATCTGTATGAAAAAAATAATATATTTTATCACGACACTTATAGTTGTCGGTCTTATATCTTGTAAGTCAAATAGGAAATCGGAAGAGGTTACGGTGATAAATCAAGATACGGCAACAATAAGATATGCCAAAGGCTTTAAAATTTCAGATCATGGGAATTACCGCCTTGTAGATATTAAAGATCCATCGGGTGAAAGTGACTTACAATATCGCTACGCGTTATTAAATAGGGGAACAGACAGAACAGGTATACCTTCCGGCTATGAGATAATAGAAATACCTGTGCGGGGAGTTATTTGTATGACTACGTTGCAATTGTCCAATTTTATTAAGTTAGATGCTATTGATAAAGTTGTTGGCGTTACCAGTACCCGCTTTTTGTTTAATAAACAAATGAACGAACAATTGAGAAACGCTAAAACCAGAAAGATCGGGATAGAGGGTGAGTTCGATAGTGAACTGGTTATGGCTTTAGATCCTGATATTATACTAGTTTCTCCTTTTAAGCGTGGAGGGTACGACGCTATCAAAAATCTGGGTATTCCACTCGTTAGTTTTCTTGGTTATAAGGAAAGTTCTCCATTGGGGCAAGTCGAGTGGATAAAGTTTACTGCAATGCTTTTGGGAATAGAAGAAAAAGCAAACATCCAATTTAAAGAAATAGAGCAAAAATACAATGATCTTAAAGCTTTGGCCGAATCTGCCGAACAAAAGCCTACAATCCTTAGTGGAGAACTTCACTCAGGAAACTGGTATGTAGTAGGAGGAAAGAGCTATTTGGCTCAATTATTCAGAGATGCCGGTGCTTCTTATTTTATGCAGAATGATAACGAGTCGGGAGGGTTTTATCTCGATTTTGAGACTGTTTATTCTCAGGGCGCGAATGCCGATTATTGGCGAATGGTCAATAGCCATAATGGCCCATTTGGTTACGAAGCACTAAAACAAAGTGATGCACGCTATGCTGACTTTAAGGCGTTTAAAAATAAGAGGTTAATCTATTGTAATCTTAAAGAAAAACCTTTTTATGAAAATACCCCGGTAGAGCCCGAAATAGTGTTAGCCGACTTGATAAAAATATTCCATCCCTCTTTATTGCCGGAGCATACCCCTGTTTATTACGAATTACTAAAATAATGAATCGTCAAATAATATCTCTTTGTTTAATTTTTGTTTCTATACTGGTATTCTTCTTCCTAAATCTCATTTTAGGAACGATCTCTATACCGATACAGTCTGTTTGGAATATCTTATTTAATACTGTTGATGAATCTGATATATGGCAAAATATTATTTGGAAGTCACGTTTTCCTCAGACAATTACCGCCTTGTTTGCAGGAGCAGGTTTGTCCATTAGCGGACTGCAAATGCAAACAGTTTTTAGAAACCCTTTGGCAGGTCCGTCCGAATTGGGTATTAGTTCTGGTGCGAGTTTGGGAGTCGCGTTTATTATTCTTTTGTCGGGTAGCATTGCGGGTACTGCACTTAGCAAGCTCGGATTTTTCGGTGAAGTTGCCGTATCGGTTGCCGCTATTACCGGAGCAATGTCTGTGATGGCGATTATTATTACAATCTCTCAAAGAATTAAAGGGAATGTTATTCTATTGATTATCGGAGTTATGATAGGTTATGTTGCCTCTGCCATAATAGGGGTGTTAAAATTTTTCAGTAACGATGAAGATGTACGTGCATATGTGATTTGGGGTTTAGGTAGTTTTTCGAAGGTGTCAGGTAACCAGGTTAATACATTTGTATGCATTATGTTAGTACTTATCCCTATTTCTTTCTTACTTATAAAGACATTGAATTTAATGTTACTTGGTGAAAACTATGCGCGTAATTTGGGGTTGAATATAAAGCGTGCCCGCCTGTCTACTATAGCTTGCTCATGTGTTATTACAGCTATAGTGACTGCTTATTGTGGACCTATCGTTTTTCTGGGATTGGCTGTTCCACATTTGTGTCGTACTGTCTTTATGTCGTCAGACCATCGGATACTGATGCCCGCCGTAGCATTAACAGGTGCTTCGCTTGCTTTATTTTGCAATCTGATTGCACGCATGCCGGGATTCGAAGGTGCATTGCCGATCAATTCGGTTACGGCGCTTATCGGGGCACCTATCGTTATCTCTGTTCTTTTCGGAAAACGCAAGAATGAAATAAGTGCTTAAGATGATGCAAAGAGAGAAAACAATAGATATAAGAGACCTTGCAATAGGTTATACATCCAAGCGAAATAGAAGGGTTGTTGCTGAAAATGTCAATTGTTCTATATTCAGCGGAGAGCTAACATGTTTATTAGGGGCGAATGGAATAGGTAAGTCTACTTTATTGAGAACTTTGTCTGCTTTTCAACCAAAGCTATTCGGAGATATTTATATCCAAGATCGAGAGATCGAAGAATATGCAGAGAAAGAATTATCTACATTGATTAGTGTCGTATTAACCGATAAATTCGAAATAAAAAATATGACAACCCATGAGCTTATTGGTTTAGGACGCAGCCCCTATACAGGTTTTTGGGGGAGACTTAGCAAAGAGGATCGGGCAATAGTGGATAAATCGATATCATTGGTTAAGATAGAAAATCTTAGGCAACGAATGGTTCATACACTGAGTGACGGAGAACGTCAGAAAGTGATGATAGCAAAAGCGTTGGCTCAAGAGACACCGATTGTATTGCTGGATGAACCGACAGCGTTTCTTGATTTTCCCAGTAAAGTGGAGATTATGCAGCTTCTGCATCAGTTGTCACGAAAAACGAATAAAACAATATTCTTATCTACTCACGATCTTGAGTTGGCTTTGCAAATAGCAGATAAAATATGGCTTATGGATAAAGGAATCGGAATACGTATTGGTACCCCTGAAGATCTATCATTGAATGGAAGCCTTAGTCGGTTTTTTGCCCGTAAAGGCATTATATTGGATCAGCATACGGGGTTGTTTCGTGTTGAGAATGATTATACAAAACAGATAAAGATTCTGGGGCACGGACAAATGTATGCAATGATAAGAAAAGCGCTACAAAGAAACGGTATAATGGCTTCATGTGATATCGAATCCGATTTCTGTATCGAAATAGTCGGCGATGATATTAGGATTTTAAAGTTGGGAAAGTGTATAGCATCGGTTTATACAATTGAAGAACTTTTAGAAAAGATAGTAATAGAATGATTCTGATATTTGGAGGTACAACGGAAGGACGGAGAGTTATTCGTGTATGCGATGAAGCTGCTAAACCTTACTATTATTCTACAAGAGGCAACTTACAGGAAGTCGAGAGTGTACATGCGATTCGTTTAACCGGAGGTATGGATAAAGAGAATATGATAAAGTTCTGTAACGAACAAAACGTAAAACTTATTATCGATGCTGCTCATCCTTTTGCTGAAGCATTACATCAAAATATTGCAATTGTATCCGATCAGTTAAGCATCCCTGTAATCAGACTTGAACGAAACTATCCCGAGCATGCAGAAAATCTGCTGTGGTTCGATTCTTATAAAGATGCTATTGATTATTTAGAAAAAAATAAAATTGATAACCTGCTGGCTCTTACAGGAGTGAATACGATCTCGAAATTGAAGCCGTATTGGCTAAAACACAATTGTTGGTTTCGAATATTAGAAAGACAAGATTCACTTTCAATAGCGCTACAAGAACAATTTCCACACGAAAAGATAATATATTATAAGCAAGGTGAGGATGAGGCACTCTTGTTCGAGGAGTTAAAACCAGAGGCTATTATAACCAAAGAAAGTGGCGAATCCGGAGGTTTCAACGAAAAGATACATTCCGCCTTAAAATTAGATATTCCCGTTCTAGTGATCAAACGTCCGGCTCTATCACCTTCATTTATTCCAGTTTATGGAGAAAATGGGCTAAGAAAGCAAATAGAAACATTATTTCCTGATTTCTTTGAGCTTAGAACCGGATATACAACAGGTACCTGTGCTACTGCTGCTACAAAGGCTGCTCTAATCGCATTACTTACAAATGAGGAACAATCGGAGGTTAGCATTACATTGCCAAATGGAGAATGGGTGAGGATCCCTGTTTTTTCTACAACAATAAATGGTAATGATGCAAGTAGTACAGTTATAAAAGATTCGGGAGACGATCCTGATGTGACCAATGGGCAAGAAATAGTTTCGACAGTTTGTCTCAACACTAATCATAGAGGAGTTCGTTTTTTGCAAGGGAGAGGTGTGGGAAAAGTTACTTTACCCGGATTGGATTCAGCGATAGGTGAACCTTCTATAAATAAGACACCTCGTATGATGATGAAACGGGAAGTATATAAAGTATTTCGACATCATCAGGATAAATTGCCAAATAAGAGTCTGAAAACAGGAGTGGATATAACAATATCAGTTCCTAACGGAGAAGAACTGGCTTTGAGAACATTTAATCCCAAATTGGGTATAGTAGGAGGGATATCTATTATAGGTACTTCCGGCATTGTAAAACCATTCTCATCAGAAGCTTTTGTTTCATCCATACGTCGTGAGATGCTAGTTGCAAAAGCGCTGGGTTGTGAGATGGTAGTTATAAATTCAGGAGCAAAAAGTGAACGTTTTATCAAAGGAAGATATCCTAATTTACCCTCTCAGGCATTTATTCATTACGGAAATTTTATAGGAGAGACGATAAAGATAGCATCTGAACTTGGTTTCAAATGTGTAACAATGGGTATAATGATCGGAAAAGCAGTGAAACTGGCAGAAGGTTCTTTAGATACTCATAGCAAGAGGGTTGTAATGAATAAAGAATTCTTATCAGGTATAGCAAAAGAAGCAGGATGCGCAGATGATGTAGCGGATGCAATCCAAGATATAACGATGGCTCGTCAGTTGTGGAATATTATTCCCGAACAAGGAAACTCTTTCTTTTCTTTATTGAAAGATAAATGTCATAAAGTATGTTCCCCTCTATTGCCTAAAGGGGAATTGAATATTTTGTTGATAGATGAAGAGGGTAGAATTATTTAATTCTTCTATCTCCTGAATAGATGTTTAAATTGATGAGAATAGAGTTTAGACAAACCTCTTCTGTTATCGATTGAGTCCCCGACAACAATCATTGTAGTCAGAGTAAGGTTGTTTTCCCTAACTATTTTAGCCAGATCTTTTAATTGCCCCCTGTATATCCGTTCATCTTTCCATGTTAGTTTATAACAAGCTGCAACCGGAGTAGTAGGCGGATAGTGTTCTAACAAATCTTTTTGCACATCGTCTACTACCGTCGCACTAAGGAAAATACACATAGTGCTTTGAGAACGAGCCAATAGACTAAGCTTTTCTTTATCAGGCATTGGAGTTCGCCCTTCACCTCGAGTAAGTATAATAGTCTGAACTTTCTCAGGTATTGTAAATTGGGATTTTAAGGCTGCGGCTGCAGCTTGAAAAGATGATATTCCCGGCGTGATGTGATAAACCATATTGTGTTCGTCGAAATATGCCATTTGTTCTTGTATGGCACCATAAATGCACGGGTCGCCGGTGTGAAGACGCGCAACCAGATTACCTTTATCATAGAATTCTTTCATGATAGCAAACTGTTCCTCCAAGTCCATTGATGCCGAACTGCGAACAATAGCTCCTCCTTTGGCACAATAGGTAAGTTCTTTAGGAACCAGACTCCCTGCATATAAAATGAGATCGGCAGCTTCTAAAAACTGGCGTCCTCGTACTGATATCAGATCGGGATCGCCGGGTCCTGCACCTACTATCTCTATATGCCCTTGCCTGATAGCGGTCCTGTCTATTGCAATGGCGAATGTAAAATCATTGCCCTGACTTAAAACTCCCTTTTGTTTCTCTAATATCAAGATTCCGTAATCCGAACTTCTGATAGCCGTTGATTCCGAAACTCCATTCACAGATGTGACTTCTTTCACTTTCTCAGACGGATTAGGTACATCAATATCTGTAAGTTCGTTAGCTGTATATATATGTACAGGCAATTGTCCGAAATAGAATTGTAGATTTTTTAATAACGCTTCATCTTTCTTGATATCGATAGTAGATATATCTTTTATCGATTCTATTGCAATATTCTTTAATTTAATTTCATTCTCAATGTATTGAGCAATTCCATCGGGATTACAATCTTTACGACATCCCATTCCTAAATGTAGAACCTTTGGGTGGTAATAAATAGTTTGTATACCTGGAGGATAAGAGTATGGAGTAACTGCGATAAATAATTCATATAGTGACATATTTATGTCACTATATTTATAATAAATATCGACATGTTCGGGCTTACTCCTTTCGAGATATATAGTTCCATCATCTCTAATGTCAAGTAATAGAGCAGTGGGTTTTCGGTTGACAAAAGTGGTTAACGGATGATTGAAGTTCTCCGTATTCGATTTTGTTTTCCATCCATATTTTTCACCGATAGTGTCCAATGACCATAAGTTCGTATTATCACTTTGAGTTGTTATGATCGCTTCCCCTCCAATAATACGGGCTATCTCTTTGGTCAGATCATTTGCGCCACCAACATGCCCTGATAATACGGAGATAACAAACCGTCCCGTACTATCAATATTAATAATAGCCGGATCTGTATGTTTATCCCTTATATACGGTGCGATGCTACGGATGCAAATCCCCATAGCACCTATAAATATGATCGCATCGGTTTCGTTGAAAATTTGTGCAATACAGTTTCTGATAGAAGATATTTGTATTGTTTCGTTCAATTTTTCCTTTGTATATATATCAGTATCTATTAACTCTCTTTTTATAGTCTGAGCTAATGGGAGGCTGCTCTCCGATGTGAGTATTATCGCATTCTTTCTCATTGTTTATTTTTTATGGTCTTCATTACTTTAATTGTATTGAAATCGTCTATTCTAATTTCTATAGAGTCTGATAGAGTAAGGTTGTTAATTGTCAATGCCTCTATAAAAAGAGTATAGCTCTCATCCGAAACAGAATTAAAGACAATTGTGCCATCATCATTCAAAATATTCGCAATTATATTTATAATTTCATTCATTTTACCTCCATGACCACCGATGAATACAGCGTCGGGGTTTGGCAAAGTAGAAATATCAATTTCTGTAAAATCACCTATAACGGCATTTATACCAGGTGTGCCAAATCTTCTGGTATTTAATTCTATCAGTTCCTCGCCTTCATTACGTTGTTCGAAAGCAAATATTTGGAGGTGAGGGAATTGGAGCTTAGCTTCTATAGAAACTGATCCTGTGCAAAAACCAATATCCCAGAATACGGATTTATTTCGAAGATCGAGTAAGCTCAATGATAATAGCCGAATAGGCATCTTTGTTATCATTCTGGCCCGACCGTTCAATAGATGAAATTCATTATCAGGTATACCTAACTGCCGCTCCCGAGGATTCGTTTTCTGTAGTATGAGGTTGTTCGGAAATGCGAATTCTTTATCGACTACGCTTTGCAAACTATAAGTTGAATAGTTTTCTATCTCCTTATTTCCAAGGAGTTCACCTATAGACATTATATAATTGTCATAACCATAATAGAGCATTCTCGAAGCTATAGCCGATGGCGTGTGCTCTTTTTTATCTGTCAAGACACCTATCTTATCGTAGCCCATAATCAAGGCTTCATCAAACTTATTCCATGGACGCCCGGTGAGTGAAACAATATGCATATCCTGGTATGGCATGAGTATTCGATGAGCAAGTAATTGTAATGAATTGAAATATGGATACAATATAATTTCTGCATCCGGCTTCTTATGCTGTATAGTATTGGCAAAACCAAAGAAAAGGGGATCTCCTGATGCAAAAATGACTATTTCTCGATACTCTTCATATTGTTGAAACACATCTTTTAAAGGAATAGTAATATTTATCCATTTATAGGGTATAGGCAAAAAAGATTTAATTATTTCATAATGGCGTGTGCCCCCTGAAAATATTGTATGAGTATTTATTATATTTAGAACCTCAGGACTAAAATATTGTTCCCGATTGTCGTCTATTCCAATGATATAAAATTTCATGTCCAGTCTTCTATATTATACATCTCTACCGGGTTTCAACTGTTCTGCATCATCGAATGTAAGAATCGAATTTACAAGTGTTGCAGCCAGATTACTTCCTCCTTTCCGTCCTTCAATGATCAACTTCGGTATATCTTTAAAAGGCTTGGTCATATGTTTCGATTCTCTTACATTAACAAAACCTACCGGAGCTGCAATAATCCCTGTCGGATGAGCTTTGTCCTTCCTTATCAATTCGCATAATTCGATAAGTGCTGTAGGTGCATTTCCGAAAACATATAACGCTTCGGGATGTTCCTCCACAGCTAGACGGATACCGGCTTGCGTTCGGGTAATGCCTTTGTTCTTAGCTAACGAGGCAACACGTTCGTCATGTAAATAACACTTTACGTCAACGCCCAGTCGCTCTAAAGCTCCTTTGCGGATACCCGATGCGACCATAGTAACATCAGTTACTATGGTTCGTGCTTTCCCCTTAGTGAATAGCTTATGAAGTGTTTCTACAGCATCCTCGTCTGTATGGAGAATATTCTCCATTTCAAAATCGGCTGTAGTATGTATGGCATGAAGTAAAGCCCATTTCCTGCCTAATGGGATATCCTTATTCTTGAGCTCACTTTCTATTGTCTGGAAGCTACGGATCATAATATCTTGTCCGATACCTATATCCTCACTCATCGATTCTCTATAATAGCCACGTGGTGTGATAATATTATTATTCGCTATATAAGACTGTGAATTGCCGATAATAATAATCGTGAACATATCTATTTCTTGTGGATCGAATGCAGCAAGAGTAGTCATCTTTATTTCTTGTTCTTCTCTTCCGGCTTGACGTACATAACCGAGTGGTGTTTCTGGAGAACGGTCTTTCTGAAAAAGTTCTATTAAGCGGTATAATTGCCAGTAACGTCCTTTACTCTTAGGGTTATATACAGCGGTTACAAAATCGGCAGAGGCAGCAGCTATAATTCGTTTCTCTATTTTATCCCATGGCGTCATAAGGTCGGAAAGTGAAATAATACAGAAGTCGTGACCGATAGGTGCACCCATCAATGCAGCTGCTTTTTGAAAGGCACTTATACCGGGTAGGACTTCGACATCTATTGTACTCTGGGTCTCCTCCCTCATTTCGTAAATGAGTGGAGCCATGCCATATATGCCTGAATCGCCCGAGCTAATGACGCAGACCGTTTTGCCACCTTCAGCGTAGCGAAAAGCTTCTTCAGCCCGCTCACGTTCTTTTTTCATTCCTGAATCTATACAAAGTGTATCAGGGTTGATTATATCTTGTACGAATCGGAAATAGTATTTGTAACCTACTATAACGTCCGATATTTTCATGGCGTTGATTACTGCCGGAGTAATATCATCTTGTGATCCTGGACCGATGCCAGCAACTATTATTTTCCCTTTTTCCATTATTTTATTTTTTCGCCGGTTATTTGATACATAGCCTTCTTTTCCATAATACCCAGTTTACGATGTGTTGTTATAAACCTAAGGTGAGAAATGTATAAGTTTTGTATCTGTATGTTTTCCCCTAGTCCTTCCAGAGATATTTTTACCTCGAACCCTTCTTTTTCGAGATCGTTCTTCCAATCTTCTGCAATATCATTTTTAGCATGTTCTCCTGCTACAAACATGAAGGGGATGAGCTTTACTTTTTTTAATCCCGATGTTTTAAGTTGTTTCAGTGTATCGTCGAATTCGGGGTAACCTTCTATTGTCCCTACAAAGAAGTTTGAATGTCCTTCAGATTTTAACATATAATCGAGCATCGCATATTGCGCTGTAGTTGCGTCATACGTTCCGTGTCCTACCCATACATAAGCTATTTTCTTATCATTATTTTCGGTAAGGATGTCTATTACGTTCTTATAGTCGAGAGGGGAATACAATAAAGGGTCTCCTATGCGTATATCCTTAAATAAGGAATTGACTTCTTCCACGTCTTTATTCAATGATTCCATTTCCACCCCATTTATAATTGTAGTGGCTTGTACCAAGATATGTGTATATCCATCGTTGTGTAATTGTTTCAAGGCATCTAGCGGATTCTTTTTTAATACACCTCTGTCATTTAGCCGTTTAATTATTATTCGGGAGGTATATGCCTCTCTTAATTCAATGTTGGGGAATTCTTTCTTTACTTTTTCATTAATAATATCTATGGTTAGCTTTCGTGTATCGTCATGCGTTGTGCCAAAGTGTACCATGAGTATGGCTAGTTTATCACCGGGTTGCATCGTTGCGAAAATATCAGATGGCTCAAAGTTTTTACCACCATGAGCAAAAGTTGTTACTGCTATTATAGATAGCAATAAAGGAAAAAACACCTTTTTCATTAAATATGTAAGAATAATGTTAGTTAATTATATTCCTGACCCCGAGAATATATATTTACTTGTGAGTTTGGCAGGTTTCCTGACTTGCTCCATTCCGAACGCCTTCCCATTCTCTCAAAAAGAATAGTGGCTAAAGTAATTGTTCAGAATATATTAAAGGAGTCCACAGTAGCGGGCACTGTTCCGGATTTTAACCGGATTCCCTTTTCATGTAAAAGACGGATGTCTGTTTACATCACCTAAACAGTTACAAAGGTAATTTTTTTAATAGTAGGAGAAAGAATTTCTACAAATTATTTAATAAATGAATCTGGAATTGGTTCGTGGCTTTTTATACTTTTGTAAATAAAACTTATCGTTATATGATAAATTCTTCTCATTTTCTTATTTCAGCGACTTCTTCCGGCTCCGGCAAAACTACTGTAACTCTCGGATTGTTGAGAGCTATAAGGAATAGAGGTCTTCGAACTCAACCGTTTAAATGCGGGCCGGATTATATCGATACAAAATATCATGATCAGGCTTCAGGACGTAATTCGATTAATCTGGATCTATTCTTATCATCAGAGTGTCACGTAAGGTCTATATATACAAAATATACTTCAACATCAGAAGTTAATATAACTGAAGGGGTGATGGGGTTATTTGATGGTTATGATAAAATGGAAGGTAGTAGTGCCCGTATTGCCGAATTATTGAATATTCCGGTCGTTCTGGTAATCAATGCTAAGTCTATGGCATATTCGGCGGCAGCTATGCTTTATGGTTTTAAGAACTTTTATAAGAACATAAATATAGTTGGCGCTATCTTCAACTTTGTAGCATCCGAGAGTCATTACAATTTTCTGAAAGAGGCTTGTCAGGAAGTCGGAATAGAAGCACTGGGATACCTGCCAAAGAATACGGCAATAGAAGTTCCTTCAAGGCATCTAGGGTTAAGCCTTGATAAAGAATACCGTTTCGACGAATTTGCAGATAATACTGCCTCTTTAGTAGAAAAATATATTAATATTGATAGACTACTTTCAATAACAAGGCGTGATGTAGTATTTGATATTCCAGAGGTGAAAGATCAGGTTTTTCAAAATATGAGAATTACTGTTGCTTCTGATGAGGCCTTTAACTTTGTATACCATGAAAATATAGAGTACTTGAAGCAAATAGGAATCGTTACCTTTTTCAGCCCATTAAAAGATACGGAATTGCCCGATGCCGATCTGGTGTATTTGCCCGGAGGTTATCCGGAACTGTTTCTTAATGACTTGTCTGCTAACGAAGCGATGCGGCAGAGTATCAATAGGTATGTTGAGTCAGGGGGGAAGCTATTCGCCGAATGTGGTGGTATGATGTATCTGTCAACTACCATTGCCGATAAAGATGGGACACAATATCCTATGGTAGATATATTTAAGCAAAATGCGAGTATGGAAAACATGAAACTCAAATTGGGATATCGACAGTTTGAGTACAAAGGGATACCGGTGAAAGGACATGAATTCCATTATTCATCTGTAGAGAATAAAGATGCATTCAGCATTGTACAGCAATATAACGCTAAAGGTGCTGCTGTAGATGCAAAATTGATGAGATATAAAAATGCGATAGCCGGATATACTCATCTTTATTGGGCCGAGAATGGTTGCATTCTAGATATGTTTGCAGATTAAATTAATTTATCTATATATAATACTCAACGATTAGGTAAGAATTACTATACTGTAATAGAGGTAAAATCAGTACAAGTTTGTCACTTTTTAGTTAAAATTCTTATTTATCCCCCGTGAGATATTTTCCGTCTTGTTGAAAAACTTTATCTCTGATTGTAACATTTGATACAAATTCGGGTATACTATGTTTCGTAGCTTTGCTTCAAATCTAAAAAGACAAAGATATGAATATGTTTTGCTATCAATGCCAGGAAACATCTAAAGGAACAGGATGTACAATTAAAGGAGTTTGCGGGAAAACACCGGAGGTTTCTGATATTCAGGATTTACTGCTTTTCGTTACAAAGGGAATAGCTGTATATAATGACTTGTTGAGAAAAGAAAATAAGGCTTCTAAAGAGGCTGATATTTTTATCACAGATGCCTTATTTACTAGTATCACAAATGCCAATTTCGATTTTGAAGCCATTAAGAAGAAAGTTACCCAAGGCTTGGCTTTGAAAAGTGAATTAGCCGGACAGCTAAACGTTTCATCTGCTAATCTGCCTGATGCTTGTACATGGAACGGTGCAGAATCGGAATATATGACAAAGGCTAAAGAAGTAGGAGTCTTATCAACAAAAGATGAGGATATTCGTTCTCTGAAAGAATTGATTCATTATGGTATAAAAGGGATGGCAGCCTATGTAGAGCATGCCTATAATCTGAATAGTACAGATGATGAATTATTCAAATTTATGCAATATGCTTTGGCTCAGATTACAAGAGAGGACATAGGTGCGGATGAGTTAATCGCATTGACTCTCGAAACAGGGAAAGTTGGTGTGCAAGCCATGGCCTTACTCGATTCTGCCAATACAGGGCGTTTTGGTAATCCGGAGATATCGGAAGTAAATATTGGAGTCGGTAAGAATCCAGGGATATTGATAAGCGGACACGACCTGAGAGATATTGAGGAATTGCTTCAACAAACAGAAGGAACAGGTATAGATGTATATACGCATAGCGAAATGCTTCCTGCTCACTATTATCCCGAATTGAAAAAGTATAAGCACCTGGTAGGGAACTATGGTGGAGCTTGGTGGCAGCAAAAAGAGGATTTTGAGGCATTCAATGGCCCTATCTTATTTACTACCAACTGTATTGTACCGCCTGCTGCAAATGCAACATACAAGCACAAGATATTTACAACAGGATCGGCTGGCCTTGATGGAGCAAAACATATTGCGGAACGTAAAGAAGGAACACAAAAAGACTTTTCTGAGATTATAGAGATGGCTAAGCAGTCACAAGTTCCACGCCAGATAGAAGAAGGTACAATAGTGGGAGGTTTCGCTCATGCTCAGGTTATGGCCCTAGTAGATAAAGTTGTCGATGCTGTAAAATCGGGAGCTATACGCAAATTCTTTGTGATGGCTGGTTGTGATGGTCGTATGAAGAGTAGGAGTTATTATACTGATTTTGCAGAGGCTTTGCCTAACGATACAGTTATACTCACAGCCGGTTGTGCTAAATACAGATACAATAAATTGCCATTAGGTGATATAGGTGGTATTCCTCGCGTGTTGGATGCAGGACAATGTAACGATAGCTATTCATTAGCTGTTATTGCTCTTAAATTGAAAGAGGTATTCGGACTGGAAGACATAAATGATTTACCGATTGCGTTCAATATTGCATGGTACGAACAAAAGGCTGTAATAGTATTATTAGCACTGCTTCATTTGGGTGTAAAGAATATACATCTTGGGCCGACGCTACCCGGATTCCTTTCTCCGAATGTAGCGAAAGTACTTGTTGAAAACTTTGGTATTGGTGGAATATCTACAGTTGAGAAAGATATAGAGATGTTTCTGGCAAGTTAACCATATAAGAATATAGAAAAATTATAGGAGAGGGATTATTAGGTATGTCTGATGATTCCTCTCATGCTCTTATAAGAACTTGATTAGATGGATAAGTTTATTTCTGTCAACAATTAGTATATTCTTGTTATCTACACTTATAAGTCCATCATCTTGCATGTTACGCAACTCTCGCGCTAAGGAAGGTCTGGAAACACCAAAGTACTCAGCCAATGCGTTCTGGCTTCTGTCTAATTTTAGGTTGTTCTCTCCTTCCGATAAGTTTAAGATATACATGGATAGTTTCTGTCGAATAGTACGGAACGACATTATATTCAGTTTCTCTGTCAGTACAGAGGCATAATTAGCAGAAACATCAAGATAGTTTTTCAGTAGCTGTTCATTCTGAGTGAGCATCTTCAATACAGACTGTTTATGAATGATCAGCGTTTCGACATCTTCACAAGCAGTTACTTGTACCGGGAATTTATTCTTCTTACCAAACAAAAAGAGTATGGCTAAAGCCTGAGGTGCAGATATATCTTCTACTTTTACAACCTTTCCCGAAGGGTCGATCATTTCGGCTTTGACGCTTCCTTTGGTTATAATAATAAGCCTGTTGCATGGCTCTCCCTGTAGGGCTAATAGGTCTCCCTTTTTGAAAAAAGGTTCCTCTGTTTGTACCGAGACTAAGATGTCTTTAATCGTTTCAGGTTGTAAGCCGGTAAAGATGTTACATTTAGCTATGTTATCTATGTTCATGGATGTATTGTAATAGATATTAGCAGCTAAGTTAGAAAATAAATCGGATCAACTATTAGATGTATTGAGATAGTTTGGTTAAAGAAAGTAGTTTTACAATTGCCCCATCGACTGTTATTAATCCTTCCTTTTCCATTTTAGCTATTTCATTAGCCAGTGCAGGTCTCGATACACCAATGTATACAGCTAATTGAGTTTGATTGTGATTCATTTCGGAAACGCTATCTTCTATCTTGTGTTCAAACAGATAATAAACAAAACGGCTGCGTATGCTCTTGTATGAAAGAATTCTTAAGCGTGATACTGTACAGGCATTGCAATTTCCGGTTACTTTAAGAAAGTTCTTTAGTAAATCGGGTACTGAGCTGATCAGTTTAAATACAGATTCTTTGGTCGCTTTTAACAGTATTCCATCTTCAACAACGGAGAATGTTGCAGGAAATATATTGTTGTCGTTAAACAAGTGAGGGGTGGCAAAAGCCCTTGGTGCTACGATATTCTCTACTTTTATATAATTTCCGGTAATATCGATAATATTGACCTCAAGTTTACCTTCCAGTAGAATAAGCATGTGAGAGCATATTGTATCTTGCTTGATTATGACTTCACCTTTAAGAATGCGTGAAACAGAATAATCAAGTTTATCCAATAGCTTTGCCTTCATATCATCCGTTAGCCCTCTAAATAATGGGATCTTATGGATGAGATTGATTTGCCGTTCCGTAAGTTCTAGTTGTTCTGCCATTGAATACTTTGATTAAAGTACTTCAAAGATATAATTTACACTGATTAAAAAAAAGGATAGAGCCTATATTAACTCAATGTCTCAGTTCGAATAAGTGTGAATACTATTTTGAGCAGCCGGAAGATAATTTACTCCGATCCATGTTATCATAAGCAGGATGAATGCAATAGGTAAGACCCAGACAGTAAAACGTGGAGCTATCCTTTGCATACGCATATGGATATAAACAAGATAAGCGGCACATGTAACAAAAGCCCATGTTTCTTTCGGATCCCAAGACCAATAATGTCCCCATGCTTCTTTGGCCCACACTGCACCCATAAGTAACCCCAGCATAAGAAATCCGAAACCTACATATACAATATTATCCATGAACTGATACAATCGGTCATCAGCCCCGGTCTTATTCATCTTGTTTAACTGTATGCAGGCGGCAATAGTTGCAGCACCTAACATAGAGTAAGATAAAATATATACAGTAACGTGTGGTACAAACCAGTAGCTCTGCAAAGCAGGCATAAGATTTGTTGAATGAATTTCCGGCTTAAAAATGTTTATACAAACAAAAACGCAGGCTACAACCGCGCTAAATGATAATAGCCACTTGTATTTCCAATGACGGAATGTAAGATATCCAATAAGAGCTAAGAAGAATGAATACCATAAACGAGTTTCACCAATAGTACGTAAAGGCGGACGTGCTTGCCCAATCCATAGACCTACGATGAAAGCTGCGAAAATAAGAATACCGAGAATCATTAGTGTTTCTGATATCCGTCTTGCTCTATTTTTATATATTAGTGTTGCAGCCCCTAACCAACAAATAATAGAGGGTATTGCAAAGTAAAGAAATTCGCTCCAAGTCATGCTATATTACTATTTGTAGATTCTTTTTTCTTGTTTCCTCTCCATAAAAGGCATATGGAGCCTAAAGCCAATAATGTTATCCCCAGATAAGCAGGATATATCCAAGGATCGTATACTAATTCCATACTGCTGTAGGTAGACATTTTTCCTGCCATGTTATCATATCCGTATTGGTAAATCATCCAGTTGCCTACTTTTAGAGGTTTATTTACTTCTAATTCGACATCTCTATACTCGGCTCCATCTTCTGTAAATACATCGATATAAGATACAAACCGTTTTGGCTCGGGCTGGGTCATTACAATACAATACGTAGAATCTAGATTGAGAGTCATATATAACTGGGCTACATTACCTCCGCATACCCATCCCTTACACTCTACTCCTGTATTCTTATTTACGGCTGTAACCAATGCAGCAGGAGATGAACCTGGCATATGTACTTCATGATATGTACTGTCGCTATTACGTATAGCCTCATGTATATATTCTTTTAGGGTTATATCCCAGTCTGCAATTTGCCCCTTAGGTCGTTTATTGTCTATAGAAAAGTATTCTGCTTTTTTAGTCGGTTGAGATTCTCCTGTATTACGGTCTATGATAGTGAGCTTAGGCGAATATTCTTCCATATAGAAATCATTCAATTGGATGGCAATAGGTAAATCTATGATATCCTGACTATCACTATATACACGCCATTCCACCTCACCTTCATTCACATGCATTACAAATCGTTTTATATCGGCAGAACCTAATCCTGCTGCAAATAATAAAATCCATAACCCTATATGATTAAGATAAAACGCATAATCCTGTTTTTTGAATGCAATTAGTCTACGGATGATTAAAGCTCCGAGCGAGAGAAGGGTTGCAATGTAAACTAATATAAATGGCCAAAAGGTCGTGATTTGTTTTATCCCGAATATGGAAGAAAAACTATTATCGTGAGGATCGAGACGGACAACCTGTGGAATCAATCCCATAATCATACTCATAATAAGCAACGCTACAATAAGTGTTACTGAGAAAGGAATACCTGATAGCCATTGGTAGAATACACTTTTCCGTTTAAGGGATAATAGAAGGAGTAGTAAAATAATTCCTGTTCCGATAATTATATTGACCGGCGCTGAAAGCAGATAGAAATCGAACTTTCCGATTATTAATTGTAAGATGATCCCTATAATAGTTATACCTCCTACAAAGGCAATACTCTCTTTATATTGCCAGGGGAATTGCCACATTCTTCTTTTGTCTTCGCTCATCTTATATCTTAAAAGAAGAAAGTGTCGGATTATGTCCTGACACTTTCTTTTTAATTAGTTATTGTTATCTTAAATATTTGCTGTTAGTTTTCCCTCTTTCTTTGCTTTTTCGATCCATTTAGGAAGCACTGTTTTTTTCCAATTATCTTTCTTTTCTTTTACCGTTTTCATATCTAGACCTATATATTCCTGAGCTTTTTCTTTAGTTGAAATATCAGGCATTTTTACATCTGCAATCCCATGCTTGAATAATACTTTCTGAAGTTCTAACTGGGCCTGCATTGTTCTGTCGAGACTATGAGCCAATATTCGTTGTGTTTCTACAGGAGCATGGAATGATGCACCGTGAGATGCTACAGCAAAGTCCCAACGCCATTGAGCTTGGCGTATTAACTGTAAAGACTCTTTCATTTCGGGATCAGTAGCTCCATTATCCCAAGCTGTTTTAGCCATGACGTGAGCCTTAGACAGCTCTTGTTCGATGCGATCTCTAATCTCTAATGCTTTATCTTGATATTCATAGACATAATTCCGAAGATTCTCTTCCGAATCACGATGACAAGTCTGACATGTTCCTGATATATTTTTAAGAGGGCTCATTATTTGATGATTGGAATACTTAATTCCACCCTCGGCCATATAAGGCATGTGGCAATCGGCGCACGATAATCCTCGTTGAGCATGAGGTCCCATCATGAATATTTCATAGTCAGGGTGTTGTGCCTTTAGGATTGGAGCCTTACTTAGTTTATGTGTATAATCGGTAAACTGTATGCTGTCATAGAAATTCTCCATAGCTTCTACTGTCATGCCTTTGTCCCATGGTAGGGTAAGGTATTTACCTTCTCCCTGGAATGAGTATTCAACATGGCATTGAGCACATACTAACGAGCGCATTTCCTGAGGTGTGGCTTTGGTGATATCTTTTCCTTGGCGTTCGAAAGCTTCAACCAGTCCCGGACGAGTAATTGTGAGATTCATCGTTTTAGGATCGTGGCAATCGGCACATCCTATCGGATTCACTATATCACTTCCCCATTGACTCCATTTAGCTTTGTAGAATTCGGCGATACCCACTTCGTGCATCATGCGAGGTACATCAGGGCTTTTACATGTCCAGCATGTTCCCGGTTGTATTTCACCTTCTCCATTTTCGGGAGATCCGGTACGTAATGTTCCGGTAACATCTTCGATGGCATGCATATGTCCGCGAGGAGCAGAATAGTCCATAGCAAAAGCATATCCTGCCCATAGAACGACCATTTCGGGGCGTTGTTCAAGTATATCTTCCGGTGCGTTACCAAGATGCTTACTGCGGAAATCCATTTCCTGAGTCTTTTTCCAAGTATTATACTCACGAGGATAGTTCTCACCCCATTGCTCGTTATGTGCATTAATCCCGGAGATTTCTATTTTCTTATTATTGTATAAAGTAGCTATCTCCGCACGGCGTTCGGTTATGGATGCTGCTAACAGGCCTAACAAAAACACTCCAACCATGACTGCGGCAAATATGCCCCATCCAATTATTGGTTTCCTCTTTATCGCTTCTGTCAATTTCTTAAGCATAGATCTTTATTTTTTATATTATTTTTTCATTTTATTTTTCAACCAATCAGGAACCGGAGATGCCGGTAGGGGAACTATAGCATTAGGCGAAGCTGATATATTGCTTACTTTTGTATGAGGTATTTCTGTATGGCAATCCCAGCAGGCTTTGCCTTTACCCTCTTGAACCTCACAATAGTCGATCATTCCCGTTTTTACAAATTCAGTATTGAGCTGTGTATGGCAACGAATACAATTATTCATTATTACTTCATAACTTTCGTCTCGTGGTCGGATAACCTGAGGTTCAGCTTTCATTGTAAATACGGCTGCATGATATAAGCCGTCCTTTGCTTTAAAAGCGTATTTGCTGATCACATTGTCGTGAGGTACATGACAATCGTTGCAGGTTGCCCATTGAGCATGTGAACTATGATTCCATGATTGATAGTATGGTGTCATTATATGACAATTGATACATGCCGAAGGTTCGTCGGACAAATATGAATATGCTCTCGACATATATACCGAGTAGGCCCCAAGTCCGACAATAACACCTCCCAATATAAATAATGGAAGTACAAATTGTTGTGGTATGTGACTTAGAAACTTCTTCATGTTTTTCTAGTTGCCGTTTTTACGATTAATCGAATTCTCTGTATTGAAGTGTTATTCGATGTTAATACACAAATTTCAAAAATATTTAGCAAACGTGGTGTAATAAATATTACAGTGCTTGTATTTTATGACTTTAGAAGTAACAAGTATCAGACAATCGTCTGGTTGTCTGTTATGGTAGATTCTTTATATTCCTATCGGTTTCTTAATGGGTTATTATTGTGATATAGCGATTTAATGTGTTTTTCCTTTGCTATTTTTACCGTAAAATTACATACACTCATATCTAAGTGTCTTTATATAAACAATTCTATCAAAGATTTAGTTTATATCTGAATTAGAATAATTCAGGATATTTTTCTTTCGATATGCAATGAGCTTGTTCTTTTATTTCCTCGTCTAAAATAGATTTCCAACCTAGATTACTAAATTCTTTTTCTAAAAGGAGGCATATTTCGAAATCTTGCTCCGATACTTTATACATTTTATTGTCTTTCGTTCCTGATATAGATATTTCGAAACGATCAGGCATTACCCATATATGTGCTTTGTATTCCCATATTTTCACATACTGGGGCTGTTCAAACCTACTGAAATTAGGTATAGTGATTCTAATTTTATCTAAATCTTCGATAGAATACGACGCAAAGGGGTCGAATGATAATTGATCCTCGGTTAATTGGTTTAGAGTAATATTAAGTTTACTTAATTTGGTGGTTAGATCCTCAAAGTCTGTATACTTAAAATAAACACAAAATGAATCACCTTCGCAGTTATGTCCTCCTCTGGCTCGCATATAATGAAAATATTGTAAATGCTTACTCCAGCGCTGTATTTCTTCTTTTGTATTATTCAGAAATAGCCTATCTTCCGAAATCTTATCCATATTGATGATGTTTATGCAAATATACTATTATTTGTTCAATAGTATTTTGGTAGCTTTGGATTTATAAAATTGTTTATCTTACAAACACAGGTAATATAAGTCAATATTATTAGTATCTTTATTATAAAACTACAAATTATGCTTTACAAAAGATTCTTTATTATTAATATATTAGTTCTATTTTCTACTTCTTTTGTTTATTCGCAACTAGATATGCATTCGCGAATGGTGAGGCAGGCCCAAACTCAAAGGGAGGCAATGGATAGATTTCGCACACAAGGAATGAAACCTTTCAATTTTAAGAGAAGAACTCACTTAAAATATAAGTTCTTTATTATTGACCTTAATAATGATACAATAGAAGCAAAAGAAAAAATAAAGGTTAATATACAATTACCTATTCGAAAACTGACTTATGAGTCTGGTAAAAAGATTTACACACCGGATAATACGAAGGAGATTTTTGTAAAACGAAAATCACGAATAATCAAAGGTGTGAAATATGGAGAGTATTGGATATTTAAAACTTATACGGCCGGTGACTATAGCTTTTATGCTTTATATCCCGAACTGAATAGAGATCTGATCACTTTATATCAATTTAAAAATAGCCCTATTCGGACATTAGACGTGGAGGCTGTTAAGGAAATAGTATCGAAGGATGAAAAAGCATCTGAAATTTTGAATATTAAGGGCAGCTAATAATACTTTAAGTGAGCATCCTCTTTCTCCGTTTATCATAGGAATTTATTGTATCGACTTTATATTCTTACTATTTTTTGTAATATAAGTTTAAACTATTTCTTATTACGTAGATGCAATAAGATAAATCTTTCCAATCAGTTTTATCAAAAGTTAAAAAATCTCATTGGATAGTTCCTCTACTATTACAAGATACTCATTTTCATATTTATAGCGATCTGCTAACATCCCCAATTGTAAAGCCATATCATAGGTTATTTTTTTAATTTAAACAAAAATCGTCTATTTATTTCTTATCCGCTATAGCCCATTAATAAAGAAAATAGTCTGTTAGGTTTATCCGCAGGAGGTGTCAATGTTGATTATGAAGAATAGGAAGAGGATAGCATCCATAGTTTTGTACACGCTTGGCTCAGAAACATAAATTAGTGAAAAAGAACATTATGAGAGTACGCTTTGTTTAAATACAATATGGATGTAAAAGAATAAAAATTATGGCAACAATACAAAAAATTATTCCATGCTTGTGGTTCGATCATCAGGCCGAAGAAGCGGTAAAATTCTATACTTCACTATTTGAAAGCTCAAAAATCGGCAGGATCATTCGCTATACTGAGGCAGGGCAAGGAGATCATCAGATGCCACCTGGCAGTGTGATGACTATTGAGTTTACACTCGACGGTCAGGAGTTCCTCGCTCTGAACGGTGGTCCGGTATTTAAATTCAACGAAGCGGTATCTTTTATCATCAACTGCGATACGCAGGCAGAAATAGATTATTATTGGGATCATCTTACAGCCGATGGCGGCGAGGAAGGTGTGTGCGGCTGGCTGAAAGACAAATTCGGCGTATCGTGGCAGGTTGCTCCGACTGTTCTGAACGAGATGATGGCTGACCCAGATATGGAAAAGGTAAAAAGAGTTACACAAGCGTTCCTCCCAATGAAAAAACTGGATATGGCTATCATAGAAAAAGCGTATAAAGGAGAATAAACAGATGACATAAGTAAATAAACATTTACAAAAAAGATTATGAAAAATGCAGAACCTTATTTAATTTTCGATGGTGAGTGTGCGGAAGCATTTACCTTTTATGAAATCGTTTTCGCTGCAAAGATTGCATTCCTTACCCACTATAAAGACCTTCCTCCAGGCACAGGTGAAGTTGCAGAAGCAGACAGGGAACGTGTTGTACACGTTATTCTTCCCATAAGCAAAGAGGTTTCCCTGATGGGCGCGGATTGTCCTTCGGGCATGAAAAACACCCGTGGGGACAACGTTTGGCTGACACTCAATACCGAAAGTGCGGATGAAGCACGACAAGTGTTTGGACGCTTGTCCGAAGGCGGCAAAATGACAATGCCGCTGGAGAAAACCTTTTGGGCGGAACTTTATGGCATGCTGACCGATAAGTTTGGAATTTGTTGGATGGTAAACTATCAGGTTCCAAGCAACAATAGATAATACTGTCGGCAAAATCATCCGCAACTGAAAGATAAAGTATTCCTGTTAAACTCATTCTTATGAAAGTAAATAAAAACGTGCTATCGCCGGAACAACGCGAAACATTACTGGAGATATTACAGACCCGTTTTGAGAAAAATAGACAACGCCATCCGGGCATTGAATGGGCGAATGTAAAAGCCAGATTGGAAGCAGATGCCGGAAAACTATGGTCACTTGGAGAGATGGAGCGAACAGGTGGTGAGCCGGACCTAATCAGCTGTGACTCCCAAACAGGGGAATACATTTTTTGCGACTGTTCGGCAGAAAGCCCCAAAGGTCGTAGAAGCCTTTGTTATGACCGTGAAGCACTGGAATCGAGAAAAGAAAATAAACCGGAGAATAACGCAGTGGATATGGCTAATTTTATGGACATAGAACTTCTCACGGAAGCACAATACAGGGAGTTACAACAACTTGGTGATTTCGACACCAAAACATCAAGCTGGGTGCAAACACCTGCCAGTATCAGAAAACTTGGGGGAGCCCTCTTTTGTGATCGTCGTTATGATACGGTGTTTGTGTATCATAATGGCGCGGAATCTTATTATGCAGCCAGAGGATTCCGTGGCTTGCTAAGGGTGTAAATATGGTATGCAAAAGAATCGTTGAAGTAAACAAGCGACAACTTTATGGATAAAGCAAAAGTATTTAAAATACTCTTTTCAGATGTATATCCCTTATATATAGCTAAAGCAGAGAAAAAGGGACGTACTAAAGAAGAGGTGGATACAGTTATCTTCTGGTTGACAGGCTATGATAAACAATCCTTACAACAGCAAATTGACAAAAATAGTGATTTGGAGACTTTTTTCGCCGAGGCACCGCAAATTAACCCGAATGCTTCCAAAATCACAGGTGTAATATGCGGTTATCGCGTAGAAAATATCGAAGATGAACTGATGCAAAAGATCCGCTACTTAGACAAGTTGATTGATGAATTAGCTAAAGGGAAAGTGATGGAAAAGATTTTAAGGGAGTAAGACGAAGGGTTGTTCTATAAAGTCAGTAGACCCTATTCAGAAAAAGACTGTTTATAGGCAAAGCTAAAAGGGCATGCTATCTACCGAAAAGATGGATTTTTAAGTTACACTAAAGTAGGTGGATATTACTATGGCTGAAACTGGCAGTATCTGCCTTCCTCATTTGAAGATAAATCCGCTATTTTCGCAAACATTCTGTAATATATCGTTGTTTAATTGATTAATAATCATAGTGTTTTATCCGATTGTAGGCTAAGACCAATCTGGTGTCCATAATTGCTGTTTCCCCTTTTATATTAATTTTTCAACTAATTAACATGAGCAGATTTATATTTTCCGTGCTTTCGGTTTTTCTTATCTTTTCGTGTAATAACAAGAAAGAGATAAAAGAAAAAACTTCTGTGATGACTGGTTGTCATAGCACGCAAGTAACCGATAACGAATGGTACACCTCAGGTAAAAAAGCGCCGCTGTTCAAGGGATTAGAAGGTATCGACTTCAAAATATCGACTAATAATGAAGAAGCTCAGGCTTATTTTAATCAAGGAATGATGTTGTCTTACGGATTTAATCATGCCGAAGCGGCAAGATCCTTTTACGAAGCGAGCCGGTTAGACTCAACCTGTGCCATGGCATATTGGGGTTATGCTTACGTTTTGGGTCCTAATTATAATGCTGCGATGAAAAACGAAAATTATCAATCCGCATACGAAGCTACCCTTAAAGCCCTGTCTTTCTCTAGGAACTGTACGCCGATGGAGATCTCCCTTATTAAAGCTCTGGCAAGCCGATATGAGGCAAAAGCTCCTGACGATAGATCTCATTTGGATATTGCATATGCTGTAGCAATGAAAAAGGTCTATGAACAGTATCCTACTAATCCTGATATTGGAGCACTTTATGTTGAATCGTTGATGGATTTACACCCTTGGGATTTATATGAGAAAAAAACAAAAAAGCCCAAAGACTGGACACCGGAACTGATTGACGTATTAGAACATCTGATACAAATCCATCCGATACACCCGGGTGCACATCACTTCTATATCCATGCACTGGAATCTTCTTCCACTCCGGAAAAAGCGCTACCAAGTGCAAAACTACTGGAAACACAGGTTCCGGGTGCAGGACACTTGGTACATATGCCTTCTCATATTTATATTAATACCGGCGACTATCATCTCGGTACACTTTCCAATTTACGGGCTATAGATGTAGATAGTCTATACACCACTGCCTGTCATGCTCAAGGCGTTTATCCGCTCACCTATTATCCGCATAATTACCATTTTTTGGCGGCAACCGCTGGTCTTGAGGGGAACTCAAAACTTGCATGGAAGGCTGCGAAAAAGCTACAAGAACATACGGCTACCGACATTATGGATCAGCCGGGATGGGGCACATTGCAGCATTATTATGCCATTCCCTTCTATATTGCCGTAAAATTTGCAATGTGGGATACTATTTTTTCCTTGCCTCAACCACAAAAAGGTCTGTTATATCCCCATGCTATATGGCATTATGCGCGTGGTATGGCCTATTTGGGTGCAAATGATTTGTCGAATGCTCAAAAAGAATTGAACTCCCTGAAAATATTAGCAAAAGACACCTCTTTAGCGCAAATAACGGTTTGGGATATTAATACTACAGCAGATCTTGTACAAATTGCAGAGAAGGTATTGTCTGGAGAAATTGCTGCTAGAAAAAATCAATTCGATCCTGCTATTGCATTGCTCAAAGAAGCAGTGCAAATAGAAGATAATCTGAATTATAACGAACCTCCCGATTGGTTTTTCTCTGTCAGACACCATTTAGGGGCTGTGTTCCTTGGAGCCGGAAAAGAGAAAGAGGCGGAAAATATATTTCGCGAGGATCTGCGAATATGGAAAAAGAATGGATGGGCATTGATCGGATTATATAATTCGTTAGTGTCACAGAAAAGGGACTCTGAAGCTAAATTAGTAAAGGCTGATTTTGACAAAGCATGGCAATATGCCGATGTACCACTTGTATCCTCATCAAGTATAATACATTGAGGTTTCGGTGATGCCCTCTTCCCGAAAGTCGCTATAGGCATTTTAAATAGCCGCTCTTTGATGCGTGTTATTCTATTGATTTTAGCAAATCTACTTCAATATGGTTATGTATATGCCGATTTTCGTATTTTACAGTATAAAATCCTGTAAATTATGATTGGGAAATTACGAGATGTCTCGTACTAAAAATGGTTTCCAGATTATGAAAGATAGCTACTTTTATATATATTCGGAGATTCTATTTTCCTTTATTTAAATTATTTAAAGACTGTAAACTATGAGACTATCTATTGAAAAGTTTAATGTTGTAATAGATTGCTCTAATGCCGGAAGGCTAGCGGCATTCTATACCAACCTACTTGGATGGGTATGGACACATCCGCATGCGAATGGTTGGGCGGCTATTACTTCACCATCAGGCACTATTATAGCTTTTCAGGAGGTTGAAGGGTATGAGCCTCCCGTGTGGCCTTGGAGTGTTGGAAAACAAGGACAAATGTTACATCTGGATTTTCATGTTGAAGACCTTGAGGCGGCGGTTAAATACGCTATAGAATGTGGTGCAAAGCTTGCCGATTCCCAATATTTCGAAAATTCACGAACAATGATTGATCCGGAAGGACATCCATTTTGCTTGGATATGGATTGAATCTGATGTTTATAAAGAGAGCGTATCTTTCGCATATATTCTATAAAAAATAAAATATATCATGAAAATTTCTTGGAAATAAATAAAACAGCATGGAACAATCACATAGATGTACGTATACAATCGGATTTCTATGAATTAGAATCTTTCCTGAAAGAAAAATCCTCTTTACCTTTTTTGAATATAAAACAAATCGAGTATCTCTATTCAAAAGAGGAGCCATTTGTTATGGATGAGCCAACTTATACTGACAATGTTGAAAAGACTATAGACAAAATTGTTACTTGGAATTACGGATTATCTGAACCCATGAATGGATTAGTTCAAAATGAAATATCTATTTAGGAATTTAATGAATACTATTCTACGTAGTTCTCTTTTATGGGCTTAATGAGGTTTTTCAGATTGTTATATCCAGTTTACTGCTTTAATCAATTCAATATAAGAATAAAAATAATAAGTTTTAACTAAGCTTTTTGCTCATCTTGTAATTTTTTAAACATAGTTCGTTTGTCTTTCTCATTTGCTCTTCATCCACTTTAAACCCTTGTTTTTCAAAGAATCCTTTTGCTGTTATACTCACTTCTGAAGTTATTGATTGAATATTATTTCTGTAAGCGAAATCTTCAATATCTTGATAGAGCAATGAAGCTATTCCTAGCTTTTGATGATCTTTATGAATAAACATCGAATGCAAATATCCATCTTTGCGAATAGATGCAAATCCCACAATTTGTGATTTTTCGTTCTCGGCAACAATAAAATACAAGTTATTGACCAATTCTGCTATATGTTTAAGATCGTTACCACACGAAGCCCAATCTTCAACTTCTTCGATACTATAATCTTTTCGATACAGAATGCATAAACTATGTTTAATCAGCTATTTAGTTGTTTCTACGGTACAAATTCGAAAACAAGTTCTGTATGCATTCTATTTTGTACCAATGACTTATGCTAATATACGTGACTTTAGTAGAAAGACGAAATATTTTATAGAAAATACTGTAAATATTATCCAATATTTAATCTATTAATTTTAATATTATATTTGATTTGTAGGCTAACTGCTGCTATTTTCTTATTTACGGTAATGCGAAGGTAAATAGGGGCTTCTCCTGTTTTTAAAGCATTCGATTTTTTCAGATAACACGATAAATAAAACGTGTTTTTCTTTTTACTCATTTTCTGTCCCATAATCTTGAAAATTTTTGGTTATAAAGTTATAATTTCAAGCCCTTAGAGCCACTATGTAAAACATTGTAATACAGTAAAATAAAACCTTTGACGCTACCAGAGTGTTGCTCTAATAAAATAGAGAATACTTTACGTACTTTTCATAACATTCTGATTTTAATAATAATCAGAAATATAATTAGATATAATGATATTACTCTGAATAAAGAAAGACGATCCTTCTTATTTTGCTCGTATACAATATGAAAAATGATGTAGTCAAATGTTGAATATAAACTTGCGGTCTGGAAACCAACAAAGCTAGACTTTTTATACAAAGACTACTCATCTTTCAGATAGAGAATAAATTGGAGTTGAAATTCAAAGATTAGAAAAGATGGGATTAATTCATCTCTTAGCTCGTGAAACTCTCCTTCACAATAATACTCTTTTACATTATTCGTTTTATTATCTCTTTTTTTATAATAAAATGGTATCTTAGCATCCAGATTTTGGTGCCGCATACTACGATCGTAGCATGTGGTGAAAAGGGAATCAGGTGCAAATCCTGAACAGACCCGCTGCTGTAAGCTCCACCAACATCTTTGAACAATACTCAAATCCACTGTTCGAGCAAAGAATGGGAAGGACGTTCAAAGATGGAGCAAGTCAGAAGACCTGCCAAGATTAATTAGTTTTAAAGCTTTCGGGAAATAAAGCTGAAGAACATGAATAGCAGGCTTTCTGTTGTATTAGTAGGAGTGTGCCTATTTAAAATCTTCATATAATTTATTTTTTGTAAGCGATCGATCATTTGAGATCAGGCTTTGTTATGTCTGATTCTGATTAGTATTAGAATTACTTAATCAATAATAAAAGAATGAAAAAATCGTACAGACAATTTTTGCATCGTCAGGCATTATTAGCAAAGCAATACGACGAAGCATATTCTGAGAAACAGCATAAGCGAGGAAAGCTGACTGCCCGAGAACGTATCATATTACTTTTTGATAAAGGGACATTTGAAGAAACGGATGCTTATACACCTCCGGCAAATGCTTCGTTTGGAAAAACAGTCAAAGCCTTAGGTGATGGTGTCGTTACCGGATTCGGAAGGGTAAACGGACGATTAGTATGTGCTTACTCTCAGGATTTTAATGTATTGGGAGGTTCATTAGGTTCTATGCATGCCTCTAAAATCGCAAAAATACAGGATCTTGCTTTAAAAACAGGGTCACCCATAATAGGCTTGATTGATTCGGGAGGAGCCCGTATACAAGAAGGCATCAGCAGCCTGAATGGTTATGCTGCAATTTTTAAGCGGAATGTATTATCATCCGGAGTTATACCTCAGATATCTGTGATTATGGGGCCTGCTGCCGGAGGTGCGGTTTATTCCCCGGCACTTACTGACTTCATTTTCATGACAGCCGACACCAGTTATATGTTTGTAACAGGTCCGAATGTGGTAAAAGAAGTCTTGAATGAAACAGTTACCACCGAGGATTTAGGAGGAGCATCTGTGCATGGAACAAAATCAGGAGTAGCAGATTTTGTTTATAATGATGATGAAAATACAATTTTAGGAGTTAAGAAACTATTGTCGTATTTACCCTCCAATAATATAGAAGATGCACCTTTTATAAAATCGAAAGATGTAATTAACCGTACCGAAGAACGATTAAGAAATATTGTTCCTGAAGATCCGGATAAGCCTTATGATGTTAAGCATATTGTAGAACTAATAGTTGATAAAGGTGATTATTTGGAAGTTGCCGAGAATCATGCCATGAATATTTTTACTGCATTTGCCCGAATGGATGGGCAGGTAGTAGGAATAGTCGGTAATCAGCCTAAAGTTATGGCGGGAACACTAGACATCGATTCGTCTGTCAAAGCTGCTCGTTTTATCAATATCTGTGATGCTTTCAATATTCCGATTATAACATTGGAAGATGTTCCCGGATTCTTACCCGGAACTGATCAAGAACATGACGGGATTATTCGCCATGGAGCAAAACTTCTATATGCCTATACTTTTGCATCTGTTCCTAAAATAACTATTATTCTACGCAAGGCATATGGAGGAGCATATATTGTAATGAATAGTAAAGGTATTGGCGGCGATTTCAGTTTTGCATGGCCTACTGCTGAAATTGCCGTAATGGGACCAGATGGGGCTATTGCTATTTTATATAGAAAAGAATTAGCCGAATCGGAAGATCCTGTTGCTTTGAAAAAAGAATTGACTCTAAAATATCGGGAAGAAGTAACCAACCCTTATATCGCAGATGAAAAAGGATATATTGATGAAGTGATTGATCCCGCATTCACCCGAAGTAAAATAATCAACTGCTTAAAAGTTTTGGAACGTAAAACAGAATTACGTCCTAAACGTAAACACGGGAATCTTCCTCTTTAATTTAAAAGTAAAGTTATAATGAAAACAAAAGATAAAATTAAGTCCATTCTAATTGCAAACAGAGGTGAAATAGCTGTAAGAATAGCTCGTACATCGAAGAAAATGGGTATAGAAACAATTGGTATCAGAACAGTGAAAGAACCTGATGCATATTACTTAACAAAAATGGATAAGATCTTGGATTTCCCTGATAGAGAGCAGAGTAATATTCCGGAATTTCTGGATATAGAAAGTCTAGTCTTACTGGCAAAAAGAAACAAGATAGATGCAATACATCCCGGTTATGGTTACCTCTCCGAAAACTCACAATTTGCAGTGCGTTGTATTGAAGAGGGGATAATATTTATCGGCCCATCACCCCGTGTTATAAAAAATATGGGAGATAAGGTGATCGCAAAAGAAATTGCGGCTAAGGGGAAAGTACCAATGTTAGGAGGAAGTAAAGGCTGTGTTATAACTTTCGATGAGGCTCAAGAGGTTGCAAAGCTGATTGGTTTTCCTCTTATCATAAAAGCTTGTGCCGGAGGTGGAGGTCGAGGTATGCGTATCGTGTATAAGGAGTCGGAAATGAAGCAAATGTACTTATCTGCAATATCAGAAGCATCCGCAGCTTTTAATAACCCTGCTGTTTTTATCGAAAAATATTTAGAAAATCCACGACATATAGAAGTTCAAATCGTAGCCGATAGCCACGGTAATGTTATTCATTTAGGAGAAAGGGAATGCTCCATTCAACGAAAACATCAAAAGTTATTAGAAGAAGCTCCTTCATCAGCTTTGGATGAAACTCTTCGCAAAAAAATATGCGAAGCAGCCGTAGCTCTAGCAAAAGAAGCCGGATACCTAAGTTTAGGTACTGTAGAGTTTCTATTAGATAAGAATAAGAATTTCTTTTTTATGGAAATGAATACTCGTGTTCAGGTAGAACATCCTGTAACGGAAATAATAACAGGTTTGGATTTAATAGAACTCCAAATTCGAGTAGCCAATGGTGAGAAGCTTCCGATTACACAAGACAAAGTTAAACTAAATGGATGGGCTATCGAGTGTCGTATTAATGCTGAAGATGCACAATCTGATTTTTCACCATGCCTTGGTGTTATAAAAGCTTTGAGATTACCTCAGGATGATGGCGTGAGAATAGACACAGGAATTGTAGTTGGTTCAGAAATTACACCTTATTTCGACTCCATGATTGCGAAACTTATTGTACATGCTAAAGACCGAAATGCAGCTATTGATAAAACTCTGAAAGCTTTGAATAATTTTCATATAAAGGGTGTGAAAACAACTATTCCTTTTGATAAAGCAGTTCTTCAAAACAAAGTATTTAAAAGTGGAACTTTTGATACATCTTTTATCGAGAAAGATATGGATACCATGGTGTATCGAGAAAAAGAAGAAGAGTTCCTGGCTGCTTTATTTGTTGTAAACGATTTCATAGATAAAAATACTCCACAAGAAGATGTAAAATCGGGTCAGGATTTATGGAAGTTAAGAAATACAATCTCTAATATGTAATTTGTAATAATCATGAATACTCAAAATAAAGAATTAATTGTACTTAACAGGGAATCAAATCAGGAGTTTAGCTTCTCATCTGCCAATATCTCTCTAACTGACTCTATTGAAACTA